>CAUUUJ010000019.1:0-10587 GCA_963548315.1 uncultured Candidatus Saccharibacteria bacterium
GTCCGTTGTCAAAGACTAATCCGGAAAATCCAGAGACGGTGGAGCGTTTTCAGCCAATAATTGCTGGTTCGGAATTGGGCAATGGATTCTCTGAACTGAATGATCCGATTGACCAGCTAAATCGTTTCCTTGAGCAACAGCAAATGCGTGACGCTGGTGATGAAGAGGCGATGATGCTTGATATTGATTACGTTGAGATGCTGGAATATGGAATGCCGCCGGCTTGTGGTTGGGGATATTCTGAAAGGGTATTCTGGATTTTCGAGGGCGTTACAGCGCGTGAAGGTGTGCCGTTCCCGCAGCTTAAGAGTGAAATTGACGAAACAACTCGGGCGATTTATCCGCAAGTCAACTTGTAATTTTGTTATAATTAAAGCATGAAACGTTTTCTTTTGGGGCTATTAACTGTTGGGTTATTGCTGGCTGGGTCTGGCAAAATGGCGTTTGCGGCACGCTCGACGGATAATTTTACTATTACAAAATTTGATGCGTCATATTCGTTGAGTCGCGACTCTGATAATCGATCAAAATTGGAAACTACTTGGCGAATTACCGCTAATTTTCCGCCGAACCAAAATCGGGGAATCGCGCCGGTTTTTGTTAAGAAGTACGATAATCACTCGACGAATTTTTCATTGCAATCTGTAACTGATGAAAATGGTACGTCGCTCGAATATTCTTGGAATGATGATGAGCTGAGAATTGGCAATAAAAATACTTACGTGGAAGGCGAGAAAACTTACATTATTAAGTTTACGCAGCGTGACGTAACTAAGAATTACGGCGATACAGGGCGTGATGAATTCTATTGGGATGTGATCGGTGATGAGTGGCGTGTTCCGATGGAAAATGTGAAAATTTCCGTGAAACTTGATGAGTCTTTGGTTGCGGCAAGGCAAGGGAAAGCTTTTTGTTATGTCGGCAGTCGAGGTTCGACGACGCAATGTGATTTGAGCGAAGATAAGGGTCGGATTGCTGCGAAAATAGATAAGTTGAGTCGTCAACAGGGCATAACCGTGGCGGTTGGATTTAAGAGCGGGACTTTTTCTGGATATCAAGAAACGCTGATGGAAAAGTTGATTGGAATTTGGCATTTGATGCAGATTTTGGCTTATACAATCGCGACACCTTTGGCGATTTTTCTAATAATTCGATATAGGCGGTTGGTTGGCAGAGATAAGGAATTAAAACCGATTCCACCAGAATACTTGCCACCAGAGGATATTAGTGTTTTGATGTCGACATATGTTTTGAAAAAATACGATCTATTCAAGGTCAAAGGTTTGCCAAAGGTCGCGCAATTATTAGATCTGGCGGTTCGGCATTATATTAAAATTTATGAAGTGAAAAAATCTTCGCTATTTAGTGGTGCGCAATATGAAATTGAAATTATTAAAGATTTGCAAGAACTTAAAGTCGAGGAAATTGAAATTGTCCAGGATATGTTCGACAGTCCATCTATTCCAAAGCCAGGTCAACGCCTAAATCTGAAAAATCTTCAAAATAATATAAAATACATGACGCGAACGCGTGACGATGATAAAAATCTGGAGACGCTAGCCAGAGAGAAATATGGTTTATGCGAGCAAAATCCAGAGGTGAAGCGAATAATGAGAGGGTGGTTTAAGCGAGTTCTTGTGTTGGCTGTTTTGCTTTTATCGCCGATGCTCCTTGTTGTGTCAATTATGCTCGTCTTAGCGTCCAGAGGTTGGTCGCTGACTGATGACGGTTTAAGTTTGAGGCGATATTTGAAGGGATTGAAAATGTATATCGGCGTGGCTGAGGTTGAGCGCTTGAATATTCTACAAAGTCCTGAGGGTGCGGAAAAAGTAGTTGTTGATGTGAACGACGGAAAACAACTTGTTAAATTATATGAAAGAGTTTTGCCTTACGCTGTGTTGTTTGGGCAAGAGAAAAATTGGAGCAAGCAAATGGGCAAATATTACGAGCAAGTTGGTGAGGCACCAGATTGGTACGTTGGGCAAGGCGCGTTCAATGCTGTGGCGTTTTCGTCTGGATTGAGTGGTCTGTCGACAGCGGCTGGTCATGCTAGTGATTATTCTTCAACTTCTGGCGGTTCGTCTGGTGGCGGATTCGCTGGCGGAGGCGGCGGAGGCGGCGGAGGCGGCGGCTGGTAGAATTTGCTATAATTAAAGATATATGTCTGATATTTTATTGTGGTTGGCGGCGGCTGTTTTATTGGCGCTTTCTGGGCTATTTTCCGGTCTGAATATCGGTTTAATGATGGCGCGACCTGATGATTTGAAGCGAAAGGCCAGGCAGGGCGACAAAATTGCGGCGCGGGTATATCGATACCGAAAGGACGGCTATTATTTGATTTTCTGTATTTTGCTCGGCAATGTCGGCGTGAATACTGCGATGTCAATTTTGCTAGGAAATATGACGAATGGCGTGGTTGGCGGTTTGATTGCGACGCTTCTCATTACGATGTTTGGCGAGATTTTGCCGCAGGCGATTTTTTCGCAGCGTGGATATCGATTTGTGCGATATTTCTTTTGGTTACTTGATGTGATTTACGTGCTATTTTGGCCGCTTGCTCAGCCGATGTCGAAATTGTTGAATCGCTGGCTGGGTAAGGAAACGCCGCAATTATATTCTCATCAGGAGCTGGAGGAGATTATTCACGAGCACGCCGTTAGGTCGGATAGTCCGGTTGATTATGACGAAAGCCGAATCGCGGCGGGTGCATTGCAGTTTAGTAAAAAGACTGCTGGCGATTTGGTTACGCCGATGAGCGAGGTTTTTGTCGTGGATTTGGATGACGAGCTGGATGCAACTCTACTAGCTCAGATTAAGCACGCTGGGCATTCGCGAATTCCAGTTCAATCTGACGGAGAATTGGTCGGAGTTTTATACGTGAAGGATATCGTTGGACGAGATTTGCCGTTGCCGATTAGCCAATTGTACCGCGATAAAATTTACGATATCGACAAGAGGTCGCGCCTGGATACAGTCTTAAGTCGATTTATTCAAACGCACAATCATTTATTTGTGGTGATGGACGATGAGACGGAGCTGGGAATTATTACGCTGGAAGACGTAATTGAAGAGATTCTGGATCAGGAGATTGAAGATGAGTATGATGAGGAATAAGATTAAATTGAGGAGGTCATAAAATGTCTGAAGAATATAATAATGGAGTGCCTGATAGATTACGACAAGTTACAGCCGAGACAATGTCTCCCGAAGTGCTATATACACTCGATACTTATTCGGACGTATCGCCACAGGATGTGATGTATATTGATGAGTCTAGGGCAGAGGGAAGTGGTCGTCTAATTATCAGTAAAGGACAGTCTGTTAAGTTACTTGAGGAGGCTGATCTGTCTACTTTTGATCTGGTGATATTGATAAGCGTATGGCAGAGAAATGACCAAGGGGATTTGTGCCGTGGTATTGTCGCCGATTGTCGATTTTATAGCGGACGCTTTGACGCTGAATATGGCGACGAAGAGATTGATGATTACGATGGAATTGATGATGAAATCTACAATAAGGACGACGAGCAGGTTATTTCTGCAGTAGTTGATTACGGAGATGATGGAAAAGTCAAGATTTGGGGAGATCCGACGTTTTTTGATGCCGCTAGATATATGGCTGGTTTGGTGGATAATGAGTCGATAGAGAAGAACGAGGTTGTTGCGGGCAGTCGCGAGATTCAGAGCAGTGTGAGCGACGGCGAGTCGCGAGAGCGTGTGAACGATAACAGCGGCACTTCTTCTGATTCTTTTTATAAGCGCGCGCTTAATGGCTTGGCGAAGATAGTTAAAGCTAGGCGAAAATAGCGATCCCTAAGCCGACAGAGCCTGCGATTTTTTGAATATTATTTTCAAAAATACCTTGACTATTTAAGGTACCTTGTATAACATAGTACTATGTATAGTAAATTAACAAGGAGCTTAATGTGAGAAGAATTGACATTATTAAACGCGCCGGTCGAAATTTGGGACAATCAAAAGGTCGCACGATTTTAACCGCGCTGGCAATTTCAGTTGGGGCGTTTACAATTGGTCTGGCGCTGATGGCTGGAGAAGGCGGTCGGCTGTATACAAACAGCATGGTCGACGCGGCTGGCGATAAAAAATCTGTTTCGGTCTATAAAAAAGTGACCTCGTCGGGACCTGATAGTAGTCTTCCAGAATATAGCGACTCGGAAGATACGGAAAAGGATCAGTCTAAGGCGATAGAAAAATATTCGATGACTGATAACGATGTGAAAAAAATACAGCAAACCCCGCACGTAGAAAAAGTGACGCCAGCTTATTCCATGTCAGGAGTCTTATACGCCAAAAGTTCGGCAAGCGACAAAAAATTCGTGCCGAGTGTAACTGTGAAGTTTGATAAAACTCGAATGAAGTTTGCGGCTGGTAATTTGGACAATTTTATGCCGAAAAAAGGCGAAGTTGTTATTCCGGAATCTTACGTGAAAGAAATGGGATTTAGTGATGCAAAATCAGCAATTGGACAAACGATTACGCTAGGATTGAAAAAAGGAGATTCGCCGAGCAAAAACGCTGACAAGGAAATATCTCTAAAAGTCGCAGCAGTCGATAAACCTTCGGATACGATCCTGTTTTACCAGCCGACTGTGCGCGTTTCTGTGGACGACGCTAAGGATATTTACGACTTTAGTCACCCTAAAGATTTGCCTAATGATTATTCTTACGTAATTGCATCGGTTGATGATGAGAAAAACGTTGAGGCGGTGAAGAGTGAGCTTGGTAAGGACTACATGGCGTCTTCGGTTCATGATGTACGCAAGGCTATGCTGACTTTTGTGAATATGGCTCAAATGGCGCTGATTGGGTTTGGTGGCTTGGCACTGCTTGCAAGCGTGTTTGGAATTGTTAATACGATGTATATTTCGGTTCTGGAGCGAACTAGTCAGATTGGATTGATGAAAGCTCTGGGTATGCGAGGTCGCGATATCGGTAAAATGTTCAGGTATGAAGCGGCATGGGTTGGACTTCTAGGTGGTTTGATCGGCGTTGGTTTGGCGAGTTTGATGTCGCTACTCAATCCTATGATTGCTAATTTCCTGAAGTTGGAGCAAGGCACGAATCTATTAGTCGTTAATCCTCTGCAAATGGGACTTTTGATAATCGGGCTGATGATTATGGCGGTACTTTCTGGCTGGCTGCCGAGCCGCAAGGCAACAAAATTAGATCCAATTGAAGCGTTAAGAACGGAATAGGAGAATTGTTATGATTGAGCTTAAAAATGTGACGAAAATTTACGGCAAAAAGAAGAACCAGTTTGTGGCGCTAAATGATGTGAGCTTGCAGATTCCGACGGGCGTGAGCGTGGCGATTTTGGGAAAATCTGGTTCAGGAAAATCGACGCTAATGCACGCAATTTCTGGCTTGGATCGACCACAGAAAGGTGAGGTGATTATTGACGGTCAGGACATTCTGAAATTGAAACAAAAGCAAGTTGACGAGTTCCGCGCGAGAAAAATAGGTTTTATTTTCCAGAGTTTCTTTGTTCAGGGCAATGAAAGCGTGGCGGATAATGTGAGTTTGCCACTGGAAATTGTGAAAATGCCAAGGGGCTTGAGGGAGAGTAAGATCAATGAGGCACTGAAGGCGGTTGATCTGTATGAGAAACGTAAGAATCGTGCGAAGGATTTGTCGGGTGGCCAGAAGCAGCGTTTGGCGATTGCGCGGGCGATTGTCGGCAGTCCTCAGATTATTTTTGCGGACGAACCTACGGGAAATTTGGATAGCGAAACTGGCGCGAAGGTGGAAGAGTTGCTGTTCAATTACAACAAGCAAGAAGGCGCAACGCTGATTATCGTGACACACGACGTTGATTTGGCTAAGAAATGCGATTATCAAATCTTGATCAAAGACGGCAAAATTAAGGGTTCTAATATACCGAAAGAAGGTAAAAGTGGACGTTGATAGCTATGCGGAAAGCTTGGCGGTCCAATTGCGAAAAGGATTTTTGGTTTATTGCGTTTTACTGGTTTGTTCTAATAAAGCGCAGTACGCCGGCGACATTGTTAAGCAATTGAACGATTCAGATTTAACGGTGGTCGAAGGTACGATTTATCCGCTGCTGAATAGGCTGCAGAAAGACGGATATTTGCAACACGAATGGCAGGAAAGCGAGCAAGGTCCGCCGCGAAAATATTATTCATTGACAAATCACGGCGATCAATTGATTCATGAACTTAAAGATCGCATAAATATGTTAAATAATTCGCTTGATAACTTAGAGAAAGGAATAAAATAATGAAGGAAATAACCAGGATTCATCTGGCAAAAACGGCGTTTAGTGTGGAAATTGATGCTAAGAAATCGCTAGAAAAATATCTTAATTCGATTCAGAAAAATATGCATGCCGACGCGGAAGCGATGAAGGAAATTGAGGCGCGAATGGTTGAAATTCTAGCCGAGCGTGGCGTGATGAAAGAAGGTATTATTAGCGACGATGACGTTTTGGCGATTAAAAATCAAATGGGCGAGCCGCGTGATTTTTCGGACGATAGTGAGGACTCAACTGATGAATTGACGGATGATAATGAGAAGCCAGAAAAGCAATTGATGCGTGACACAGACGGGGCTGTCATTGGCGGTGTGTGCGCGGGAATAGCGGCGTACTTTAATATCAATCCGCTGTGGGTGCGACTGATTGCAATTGTCTCGCCGTTCGTGACATTCGGTACGATGGTGCTGGTTTACCTCGCGATGTGGGTGTCAATGCCGCCAGCAAAAACCGCGTCGGACAAATTACGAATGCGCGGAAAGCCGGTAACTTTGGCTGCACTTAAGGAGGCTTCCGCTGATGGAAATTCAACTGTGTCTGCCAGAAAAACTCCAATTGCGAAATTTTTCCAATATTTTGTTGGCGCTGTGGTGCTGCTTACGACGCTAGCGATACTGTTTGGGCTGATTGTTGGAGGGGCGCTTGGTGTTTCCGTGGTTAATATGCTCGGCGGTTTGGGAATGCAAATGTGGGCGTGGGGAGTATGGATTTCCTTAGCAATTGGCGGAATTGCGACGGTTATATTTGGCGCAATTGTAACGCGTAGCATATTCGCTTGGAAGATCAATCGAATGTCTGTAATCACAATGATCGTGGCGGCATCCGTTGTTTTCATGAGTTTGGCAAGCGCCGCAATATTTAGCGCTCACGCTGGCTTGGAATATGCACGTGAATCGCAGCAGCTCACGAAGAAAGTAAATATCGATATTCCAAATACGACAAACGCTAATTCAATTTTTATCGATATGCCAGTGGGGAATGTTTCGCGAATAAATTCTGACAAATTTAAGGTGGAAGCGGAGTTTGTGGATTTACCAAAGGCGAATAAGCCAGAAATTAACGTGCGTCGTGATGGCGATAAAATTGTGCTGTCCGTTTCTGAGAAGTGTAACGCGATATTCTTTGACGGCTGCTTGAAGTTTTATAAGCCGATAACTGGCTTGAAAATTTATGCTCCTGCGGGCGTGAATGTTAGTGGTTTGTTCTATCACAACTCGATTGAAGCAGAAAATACCGAATCTTAAGCCCATGCATTTGAATGATTTTACCGCTAATGCTACACTTGAAGGATGAAAGGTAATTTTTAAGCGTGGCTTGGTGGCAAGCAATTATTCTCGGCATAATTGAGGGAATTACGGAATTCTTACCGATTTCTTCGACTGGGCATTTGACAATTGCCGAGAAAATGATGGGAATGCGAATTGATGATCCGAGCGTCGTGGCTTTTACGGCGATAATCCAGATCGGAGCAATTCTGGCGGCGGTGATTTATTTCTGGAACGACATCTGGCGAATCCTGCAGGCTTGGTGGCGCGGTTTGTGGTGGAAACGAGCGCGCCGAAAGTTTGATTATAAATATGGTTGGGCAATTATTATCGGCTCAATTCCTATTGCGATTGTCGGATTATTATTTAAGCATGAAGTTGAAACAGTTCTACGCAGTTTGTGGTTTGTGGCGTTTGGGCTTATTGGCTGGAGCGGTGTTATGTGGCTGGCTGACAATCGTGCGGTAAATAACAAGCGTGGCGAAGCTGAGACGAGCTGGAAAGACACTCTGGCGATTGGCGCGGGGCAGTGCTTATCGCTCATTCCAGGAGTTAGCCGTTCTGGCGCAACGATTTCAGTCGGTTTATTCCGTGGATTTGACCGCGTGTCGGTTACGAAATTAAGTTTTTTCTTGGGTATTCCAGCGTTGGTCGCAGCAGGACTATTGGAAGTTGTCACCAAGTATAAGCACATTTCTGGCGGCGTCGGCTGGACTCCAACCATAATCGCCACAGTAATTTCATTCGGCGTCGGCTATTTGGCCGTGTCGTGGTTATTGAAGTTTATTCAGAGCAATAATTTCCGACCATTCATAATTTATCGATTTGTCCTGGGTTTGTTATTGTTGGTTATGCTTAGTATGGGAATTATTTCTCACGTTTAATGAGATTGATTTTTGATTCGACTACATGTAAAATAAAAGCATAATCAATATCAAATAAAGTTTAAAGGAATATTTTAAGTGGAGCGAGAAAATACAAGAAAGCCTGCATCAAAAGCTTTTGTGCTAAGTCTTTTTGTGATTACAATAATACTCATAATATTATTGTTTTTTATTAAGATTTCACCACGTGGAGTAATTGATCCGAACGCAGTTTCTATTCGTCAGGATTCGGGCGAGATTCAATATAAGTATGCTGATGGCAATTGGCAGAAAATAGTTTCGCTTGAGGATTTGAAAAATAAGGATAACGGTGCTAATAAGGAAGACAGTAAGAAAGAATCTAGTAAATCTGATAGTCGCGAAATTGAAATTCAGAAGAACTCCCTGTACATCCAGTGGCGATATGCTGGGGAATCTGAATGGAAAAATATCATAGCCTACTCAGACTTAAAGGGTAAGGATGGCCGAGATGGTAGAGATGGGCTTGATGGTCAAAATGGCAGGAACGGTCGAGATGGTATTAACGGCCAGAACGGTAAAGATGGCAAAGACGGTCTTAATGGTCGGAATGGTAGAGATGGTCAAAAAGGCGAGAAAGGCGACACTGGTGTGGCAGGTCCTGCTGGGGCAACTGGAGCCATGGGAGCTACCGGTGCAACTGGTGCTACAGGGCCAGCTGGCCAAAATGCTACAATTTCTGCAACTAATAGTACTCAGCCTTGCTCAACTGGATTGACTATTACTGGAAATGGTACAAGTAACCTAGGTTTACAATTTACAGGCAAGAACCTTCCTGCGGGTGGTAAAACAAATCAGGTGCTCGGTAAGAAAACTGATAATGATTGTGATGTAGAATGGAAAGATACGCACGAAATTCGCGGAACCGGTATGCCTGAGGGTAATGTTAAGGCTGATATTGGTACATATTACACCGACACGGCCGCTACAAACGGTGCTATTCGTTGGATTAAGGCCGCTGCTAATGGTAGTGAATTCGGTTGGCGAGTTGTGTACGGCGACACTGGCTGGAGGAGTGTTCCTCAAATTCTATCAACATCCATGAAAGCCAGCGTAGTCAAGGTTCGACGAATTAATAATACTGTTTATATGTACGCAGCTCTTACGGGCTGGGGGTATAGCTGGAACGGCGGCGGAGCTCCATTGCCGTCTGGATTACGCCCTGGCGATCAAATGCAAGGTCCTTCCGCTGGTCGATACGGTAATTCGTACTTGACTTGGATCATTCAAACTACTGGGCAGATTCAAGCTGAAGCAGCTAGCGCTCAGAATCCAACACCAACACTCCCTCCGATTGTTAGCGTATCTTATATTCCAGACGATAACGTTCCATGGCCAACGACGTTACCTGGTACAGCTATGTAAGTAAAATATTTACATTTATCTAAAACCCCGTCTGTTAAATCCGGCGGGGTTTATTTATATATAGTCTATGTTGTTATATAATTGATACATGTTAGACATTAAGTTCATCCGAGAAAATGTCGATTTGGTGCAAAAGTCGGCAAACGATAAAGGCTATAAAGTTGATATTGCGGCGTTGTTGCAATTAGACGATGAGCGTCGCGATTTACAGAGGCAGGTTGAAGCTTTGCGCGAACAACGCAATGTTATTTCAGCGAAGATGAAGGGCGGTCGACCAGATCAAGAACTGATTGATCAGGGTAAGCAATTGAAAGTTGAGCTGGCAGAGCGTGAGAGCTATTTGAAATCGACCGAGGAAAAAGTCGCAGCAATTCTTAAAAACGTCCCGAACATCACTTTTGACGACGTGCCTCTGGGTGGCGAAGAAGATTCCGTTGAGGTAAAAGTTTATGGCGATTGCAAAACTGGCGCAAAGGACCATTTGGATTACGCTGTAAGTCGCGGCTGGGTGGACTTTGAGCGTGGCGCTAAGGTGGCTGGTGCGAAGTTTTATTATTTGAAGGGCGATTTGGCTTTGCTGGAAAATGCCGTAACTCAATTTGCTTTGGATTACGCAACAAAGCAGGGCTTCACATTTATGACCGTGCCGCATATGGTCAATTTGCGAACAGCTGAGGGTGCGGGTTTTACTCCAAAGGGTGAGGGTAGTAACGAATATGTAGTTGACGGCGAAGATTTGACGCTAATTGGTACGGCGGAAATGC
>CAUUUJ010000020.1:0-10184 GCA_963548315.1 uncultured Candidatus Saccharibacteria bacterium
TCGTTCCACTGACTCCACTATACTACCCACACCTACCCACTTGCAAGCCCTTTTTTTGACTTTTTACCCATTTTTGCATCAAATAAAAACTTTTCCACACTTTTGTGGAAAAGCCTAGTGTTGAGTTGATGTAAGTCTACGCTATTAATATCTCTCAGCAAATTCCCTACTTGCCTGTCTCAGGACCTCATCAATCGCCAGCGCGTCAGGAGAAACTTCCAGCGCCCTACGGTTAATTCCGTATAGATATAAATTGTCCAAATCTCGCACACGGCTCAAAGCGACATAACCCATACCCTCGACAAACGCCTTTCTCAGGTCAATCTTAGCCGCATCAAGCGTCATTCCTTGACTTTTGTGAACTGTTATAGCCCACGCCAAACGCAGCGGAACCTGAGAAATACTCGCTCGTTTGCGCTCTCCGTCCCGCAATTCCCAAACATCCGGTACCATCGTCACCCGACGACCATCTCGAAACTCAACAACCGGATATTCCGTCAGCGGCTCGAAATCAACTACCGTGCCGATACTTCCATTGGCGTATAATTTTTGCGGCGAATTTTTAACCGCCATCACCAACGCGCCCAGCTTAATCACCAAATTTTCTGGAGCCAAAACTGACCTTTGTAGATTCTCTACATAAATTTTCGAGCCCGTCGTCGTTTGTTGATACGAACGTTCTTCTCCTGGCAATTCCGCCAATTTTTGAATATTGATATCATCAACATCGACGTTTACAGTGTGCAGTTCTGTGATATCACCATCTGGCGGCTCAATTTCCGTGCGCGCCAGCAACGCCTCGACGTGACGTCGCCTAACATCGCCAGTTCTTAGAGCGGTCAGAATCTCCAAAAGCTGCTCATCATTCTGACGATATTGTCGTTCCAAATATAAAACCGCCGGCTGAAGTTCTTGCCAAGCATCAGAATAAACCACAAATCCGCCGCCCTGCTCGTTCGGACGATTCACTGGCGGCAATTGGAAAAAATCGCCACTCATCACCAACTGAATACCACCAAACGGCTGATCATTTTCCCTGACGGTTCGTAAAACTTTATCAATCATATCCAGCCGAAAATCGTGAAGCATTGAAATCTCGTCAATGATCAACACGTCGGTTTTAGAAATCACATCACGCCGCGTTTTTGACAATCGTTCAAAAAAATTGTTCTGCAAATGATCACTCACACCAATGCCACTCCAGCTGTGAATCGTATTGCCACCAAGATGCGTCGCCGCCAGACCAGTTGTCGCTGTTACCGACACCTTTTTGCCTCGTTTTCGCGCCTGCGCAATAAAAGTATTCAGCAGGTAAGTTTTGCCAGTTCCAGCCGCACCAGTCAGCAACGCCGACCGACCGCTCAGTAAAATAGCCAACGCTAATTCTTGATCCATTTTAGCCTCGTGGCGGTTCGCCTTCTGGCTCGCCGAGCAACTTCTTCGACTTAATTTCGTAACGCTTGCCCGTGATTTTACTCTCGATATAATCCTCGTTAATGAGATTTACGAACATATCCAAATCATTGCCGTCCATGATAATAATCGCGCCGTTATCATCGCTCATCAATTCCAATTGCATCTCATCAGCATAGTCCAAAACATCTTCTTGTTTAACCGCGCCGATTTCCAATTTCTGCAATTTATTAATCGTCTTTTTACGCTCCTTCACCAACGCGTTAAGATCCATTCCCTCCGGAAAACTTAGCTTATATTCCTTCTCAATTTCCGCTACTTTTTTATCAGCAATCACCTGCTTTTTATATTCATAGCCAAACATTCGCTCAAATTTTCCAGGATTAAACGCAAAAATATCTTTACCGACAATCAAAACTTGATTATCATCCGGAACCTTAAAACCAACTTCCGCACTAAACGAACCAAATTTGCCATCAGAAAACTCCCAAGCCAACGCACTCTTCAATGTCTGACCTTGCTGGATTAGCTTAACCGTGTAGAATGTCGCGTCAGGGTTATTCGGATCGGTAAATCGCGCCACAATTCCCTTCATACGCTTGAACTCGTGCTCAGTTTCCGAAAACTCCACGATGTCATGACGTTCATGCTCAATCAAATGAATCAGCGTTTCAGCTCGCCCAACCTTTTCCAGGTCAGTCCTCAATAAAACATTGTCTTCCGATTCGCTCAATTCATAATCGCGAACGCTCAGTCCAGTGCCCGCACCCAAATTGACCTGATTGATATAATCAAACAAGAACAATGGTCTGAGCTGCTGCTCAACATCGCCTTTTATCGGCATAAAATATGGCGTGTAATTTTTGCTAAATAAGAACAGCTCTATCTGTAAATCATTCTTTTTTGCGTCATTTTGATTTGCCCACAAAAAAATATCAGTCGTTTCCCTCACTTCTTCCATTTTTCTAGTATAGCAATTTTTATCAGATGTCGCTAGCAGTTATTTAGCCAATCTCTCGCCTTCACGCGCCCGATTAGCCCATTCATCAGCCAACTCGTTTCCTTCGTCGCCCTCATGGCCGCGCACCCAACGGAGATCCGCCTGAGAATTCGAATATAATTCGTACAATTCACGCACAATATCCAGATTTTTAATCTCGCCGCCCTTTTTCGTCCAACCGCGCTTTTTCCAACCCGGTGCCCACTTGGTAACCACGTTAATCCAAAATTCACTATCAGAATAAATTACACACGGCGCGCCATTGGCATCTTTCAATGCCGCAATTAAAGCTTTACCCTCCATGCGAATATTGGTGGTATCGCCATCTTCTGACCCCAAAATATAAGGTTGAAGATCACGAATAACCGCAAACCCACCCGGACCAGGATTCGGTGAAGCAGAGCCGTCAGTATAGTAGATCATCATTGGTATAATTATATACCAATGATAGCCCTTTTAGCCATCTTGCGACGCCTTTTCTCTAGCTTCCTGTAAGCACGTTTAAACTCACGTACACGCTTACGACTCTGATTTGTCAGATGCTTCTCTTTGGCGTCGTCGTCAGGACTATTAAAGTAGTCCTGTTTACGCTGCCAAATATCAATTGTTGCATCAGCCGTCTCGTCGGTCATACTCACCAAATCGCCATAGATTTTACGCAATTTAAAGAAGTAATGAGCCGCCTTCTTGCCAGCCCGAGCTAATAAACGAGCGGGTGGTGTGGAAAATTGCAACTCAAACGGAGCATACGGAATTCTTCCGTCACCCGTTTCGTAAAATCCCGTAATCTTTGCGTCAGTAAAACCGCTATCGCTATTTTTAAAACTAAACATTCTCATGTCAACGTCCGGTATTTTATCGAGAATTTTCTGACGAATCTTTTCCTGGAAATCTAAAGAACCCTTAATTACAAAACACTCATTTTTTCGACCCGGAGCTGGATATGGAGTAATTTTACCGCTATCAATAGCTTTAATTGCAGCATCCGCATATAAATCAGCCAATTGTCCATTGTCATTACAAATTACTGTCATACCGTATAGGTCAATGGGGTGAAATTCTCCCGCATCTTTTAGAGGCTGAGAATGTGTATCGTAATAACCTATAAGTTGTAATAATTTTTTACAATATGAGCCACGACCCTTGCCTCGAGCCCTTACTCCTAATTCTGACCCGCTTGAGGTTTTTACAGTACCAGATCCAAAAAACGTACTATGTAAAGAATTAGTATTTACGGCAGGCTTCAAATTTGATTCTCCCAGCATTTCAGAAAGCGCACCGTTAAAATTCCCTATAGCAAAGTCAAATCGTGCAGGATCGGTTGAATGCCTGTTTCCAAAATGTAACGACACGATCCTATCAACCTCATTCATAGTTGAATCGATATCATTACTCAGGGCATCCTTGCGGTATAAAGCATCTCCAATATTACGCCCTGTCATAATGTCAATTTCATCTTTCAGCTCGGACTCTAAGTTATCCAACCCACTAATACTACACACTGGAATTAAAAAGTTTTCGGCAAATACTGCACATTTATACGCAAATGCACTATGATAAGGGGCACTTTTTAGATTAGCTAGAGTTATAGCCCCAGCAATCATCGCGGTTTCCAGACCTAGACCCTGACCCTCGTCTTTTGTTGAGAACATCTTTATTAAGTCATCAATATGTGGCGCCGGAATTGGTGGGTTTTCAGCCCACGGGCTTTTACTGTAGCCATCACCATCTACGTCTAAATCGTCAGGGATCACTTGATTATCCTCAAGATTTAGCGCCCTTCCCGCCAATGAATCTTCATCAATACCAATACCGTCAATATACGATAAAAATGCATCCTGTAAGACCTTATAGTCTTCCAATATACTTATAACTACGTCTTGGTCAATCTCTTTAGGTGCACCATCAAGAGCCTTCCTAATGTAGTCAATCCGCCGCCTACCCTCTATATCTTCTGGCATCTCTATAATAATATTCGCGGCAAATCTGCGCGACGGAGTTAAATGGTCTCCGCTAAATGTTTCCACCAACTCCTTAGCCAGACATTTACGGTCAGAAAGGATTTCGCCTTGACTGCAAGGGCTGGTAATATTGTCTGGTGAGCGTTTATTTACTTCTTTACTTGTCATAATCAGCTTGTGAATTATATCACAAACTATAAATTTTTGCAATAGCTAGACGATAGCGGCTGTCTACGCAAAATAAATCCGCATCAATTCGCGCGCCACCCTGTCGGCATCGTGACGAATCAAGCTACGCTGAGCCGCCAATGGGTCACTGGTGGAGTTCGTATTGACCCACACGTCATCAGCAATCAAACGCTTGCCCGACGCATAATAATGCTTTTTCTTCAGCAATTCCTTATCCCATTCGACCAAATATTCGCCATCATGAGCATATTTCTTTATCAATTCCTCTGGCGGGCGATGGTTATTGTAAAGCACATAATCCATATTCACCCCTGAAAATCGCTCAATTTCATCCGCAAAATCCGCCACGGTAAATCCATCAGTCTGCGTTGGCTTGGTGACCAAATTGCAAACATAGACTTTCTTCGCCTTCGTTTCAGCAAGCGCCCGAGTAACGCCTCGAACCAATAACGCTGGCGCCAAACTACCATATAAAAGCCCCGGCGCAATCACCACCAAATCGGCATCCAAAATTGCTTGACGAGCTCTCGGATTGATCGTAGCTGGCGGTTTAAGCTCTAGCCACGGACGCTCGCCGCGCGGAATCTTTAGCGACTCAGCCGCGTGCTGACCATCAACAACTGTGCCGTCTTTCAGCTTAATCGACATCGTTGTATCGTCCAGAGTAATCGGATAAACTCGGCCATTAACACCCAAAACTTCGCTAGCCAATTCAACCGCATCAGCAAAACTTCCTGTCATCTTTTCCAGCGCCGCCATAAACAAATTGCCAAACGCGTGGCCCTTCATACTGCCCTCGCCGAACCGATAATTGAACAAATCGCGAACTTTCGGCGAAGTACTTAGCGCCACCAAGCATTGCCTGACGTCGCCCGCTGGTAACACGCCCAATTCATCGCGCAACACGCCAGTTGAGCCGCCATCGTCGACCATATTGACCAACGCTGTGATGCTGTGTGTATATTTTTTCAATCCAGAAAGCAGCGTGAAACTTCCCGTTCCGCCGCCAATAACTACAACTTTTACCCCAAAATAATCATTATTCGAACCATTTGTCATGCTTGAATTATAGCACCTTGGAAAGCCTAAACCAACGTGCCTTTTGGCAACGCCCATTCCAAAAACGGCTGTTGCTGACAATCAATCGCGTTGATAATGTGCGTGGCAATTTTCGCAGGATCGTTGAAAAACATATAATCAGCTGGAAGATCGCGCCCATTCCAAAACGGAGTTTTCATGGCGCCGGGCAAAAATAACGCAACTCTAACTGGAAGTTTTTGCTCATCCGCCTGCATTCCCAAACTTCGCGCCAAACCCGCTTGAGCGTGCTTCGTCGCAACGTACACGGCTTCATCTGAGCGCGCTTTAACGCTACTCGTCGATCCGATAATTGTCAGTACAGACTTGCGATTCTGCGCTGACATCTTACGCCAAGCCCATTGAACCAGCGGCAACGAGCCTGAAAAATTAACTTCCGCCATACTACGAACGCTCGGCTGATCTTCAAAATTGCCGCGCCAGCCATATCCAGCCGCCCACACAAATTGATCAATATCATCACCGTTTAAGATCTGCTCAATTCGCGCCGACGCCGACTCCACTTGATCTGAATAATACACATCCAGAGGAAAGCCCTCACCGTGCTTCTGCGGATCATAAGTTTTACCCAGCACCAGCACACGCTCGCCACGTTCCCGTAGCTGCTTCGCCATTTCCAAACCGAGCCCACTCGTCCCACCAAGAATAATATGCATATGGCTATTATAGCAATGGCGATATTAAATGTAAATTCCGTATCTAAGCCTCGACCAAGCTTCTGCCAACTCCTCGGCTGAAAATTCCTTGACAGAATCCAGCTCTTGTAAAGGCGTTTCCAAACAAAGTCCAACAGCCACTGAAACCACTCGCCTCATGAGATATTCCGCATTATCTGTTTTATGGAGAAAGTCAATACTATTATGTCGGCAAACTATTTGCGCCACACAATTTCTGCCACTTCAAATGCACTTTATATCGAAGCGGCGCACCCGACTCGCTCTCTTGGAGTCGCAACTCTTCAGGATCCATAAACATCACTTCGTCCGCATCGACGCCCGCTGAAAAATCAAAGTTTTCCGTCCACACACGACAAGAAAAACAAATTTGGTTAGCGTCAATTCGCTCAATATAAATCTCGTCCGACGCGTCAAAAAGCTGATAGCGAAGATTGCCCTTATATCCAACTTCTTCATATAATTCCCGCTTCAAAGCCGACTCAAAAGTTTCACCATAATCCATCCCGCCGCCAGGAAGATCCCAAAGCGGCCGCCCATCCTCTTTAACAACCAAAATCTGCCCAGCGTCATTATAAATCAGAGCCTTTATGGAAATGCGATAGAGGTAATCGCGCTTGATAACACCTTCTGAATCGTGTGTGATGAGTTGTCCGTTTATGGCGTTTGACATAATAGCGATTATATCACAATTCTTTACTCAGCTAACATGTAAGTGATCTTACGTTATTATATGAACTTTTCTAACTTAAAACCGACATACGTACCATCCTGCCGATACGCTTCCTCTCCAAGGAACGACGGAATTGCCCCAAGCGTATTGCTATATACAAAATTCTCAATACCAGAATCCACCTGCACTTCTTCGGGTAAAATTTTCCCTATCATCTTATAAAAAGTATGCTCTTGATCTGGCACTTTTCCGTCTAGATATTTCCGAATGTCCGTACAAATCCGTTCATACAAATCATCATTCAAATGAGAATTTGGTACCTCATAAGCTACAAAATGCGGAGCTACAGTCGTTATATCATTAAGTGGCTCGACAACTAACACATCTTTAATCGCACTCGCATTAATAAAATCACGAGAGACTTTATCTTTCACGTTCGCGGTAATTAGCAAATCTGGCTGCTCAGCGGTGGTCGTATGAAAATCTAGCACCAATTCTGGCTGCAACAACTTAATTCGATCCTCTATGGCTTTCGATCGTCGTGCTTCATACGTATCCAAATCAGACCCGTAAATCCTATTTAGGTCCGATTGATTCGGTATACCGCAATTATTCTACACCGTAAAACAAACCTGCCAACGATATATGCGCTATTTATTGCGTATTATTATATACATCAAACGCATCAATAATTTCTTGATTGCGAATTACTTCGCTAGCATCAGCTCTTGCTATAATAGCTCTTGTCATTTTATCACTAAAACCAATATACGTAACTTTTATACCCCGAGCTTTCGCAACCCGAATAGCTGGCAATAAGTCAGTGTCTGAGCTTACCAGTACAACCTCATCAACCAATCCATTTAATGAATCAATGACAATATCCACCGCAATACCAACATCAACACCCTTTTCTTGCATGCGCAAATCTCTATGCTGACAGTTATGACACACATCGCTATCACGCACTTTTAATTTACCGACTTCGTTGAAAATAATGTTTTGATTTTTCAAAGTATTTCTTAACCGTCGCGCCACATCCGAAAAACGCGTTGTTTTCTCCAGAATTGAATCGTCAAGATCTCTGCGAACTTGCACTCTGGCGCCATAAAACATAATTTCCACACCGACGCCAACGATATTTTCGACAAGTGACCTAATGTCTATCTTAGTTAGCTCGTCCTTTGAGGATATTTTGCCATGCTCAATCAAAACCTCGGCGGCTTTATATAAAAAATTTTGACCATCAACATATACCCTCTTCATACGCCTTATTATACCAAAAACCTCGACGGGGACGAACCCAAGTCGAGGCGCTGTGCTTATTATATTAGCAGAGATGCGCATATAAATCAATAAATTTGACAGCGCGGATAAACCCTCTCTATTCTTCGTTAATATATTCAATGACAATATTACCGAATAATGTTCCGCACATAAAAGGTCCACCAATCCTACCATGCAGGATTTCAACCATACCCAGCGCAGATAGCTCATTCATACAGAGTTCCATATTGACCATCAGATCATCATATTTTGTATCTTTTAGCATAGAAAAAAGCTTTTCATAGCTCACTAATACCATTTTTTCAGCATGTCGCTGATTAAAGAAATCTTCAGAATATATGTACGTCGCCAGTCTTAAGCTCTCAATACTTGCGTTTTGTAAAATATTCTCAATTTTAGAAAAGTTTACAAAACGGTTACTACTATTGTACGTTTCTTTTTTTAACATATTTCTTAAATATTTTCGACGTTGCTCTGATGCTTCAAAGTTATGTTTTAGCCATATATCATAAACAAACGAGGCAAAATTATCTGATTCTTCTATTTTACTCACCACCCTATGAACGTATTCATCAGAATTAAATAGTTCACTACTCCTCTTCTGGGATAATGTGCCAAACATCTCGACGGCAACACCCAAAGAAGCAGCGATAGTAGCTGCAACTGGGCCTCCGATAAATGCAGCTCCAGTAGCCCCTACAGCCTTAACTATCTCCTTCTCTACCTCATTCATATTTCTTTTACAGAAATTCGCCTCTGCTCCGTCGTATCTCGCTCACGAATGGTAACGGTGTCATCTTCCAACGTCTGAAAATCAACAACCACGCAGTGCGGCGTACCAATTTCATCCTGACGGCGATAACGCTTACCGATGTTTCCATTGTCATCCCACATAACGCGTCCAGGATTTTTCTTAGATAGGTTGGCGTAAATTTCACGCGCCTTCTCCACCAGTTCCGGCTTATTCTTAAGTAGTGGCGAAACGGCAAATTTAACCGGCGCCAAATGTTCTGGAAGCGCCAAATAAACACGCTTACTGCCGTTCTGCTCGTCCTCACGATATGCACTCGACAAGACCGCCATCAGTGCCCGCTCAACGCCAAAACTCGGCTCAATCACGTGCGGCACAAATTTATCATTCGTCCCCTTAATCGTATATTCCATATTTTTTCCACTGACGTTCTGAATATTCATCAAGTCAAAATCAGTCCGATACGCAATTCCCATCAGCTCTTCCTTGCCAATTGGAAAATCGTATTCAATGTCAATCGTTTTCTTACTGTAATGCGCCCTGTCTTCCGCCGGAACATCCAGCTCGTGAATATTCTTAGGATCTAATCCCAATGCCTCCAAAAACTCATGCGTCGACTTCAACAACTCATCAAACGCTTCCTGCCATTTTTCTGGATTGACAAAATACTCAATCTCCATTTGCTCAAACTCACGACTACGGAAAATAAAATCTCGCGGTGCAATTTCATTACGAAACGCCTTGCCCTGCTGAGCGATTCCAAACGGCAAATCAGGATAAAAACTATCAACAACGTTCTTAAAATTGGTAAAAATTCCCTGAGCAGTTTCTGGGCGAAGATAACTTATAGAAGTTGGATTATATTGCAACGCATATATCGTCTTACCTTTTGGTACTATAGCCCCCTCTACGTCCTTACCTATTTCAATTGAATCTCCACCAGAAGGTCCAACAAAAGTTTTAAACATCATATTGAACGTGCGAGATTTACTTAGTGGATTTCCGTCCGGGCTCTTAATTCCCCGTTCCGCAATCACTCCATCCATTTGCTCCATCGTCAAACCGTCCGCATCAACCCCATTATCTTTAAGGATATGATCCGTACGATAACGCCGATGATTAACCGTATCTTCACACA
>CAUUUJ010000021.1:0-10000 GCA_963548315.1 uncultured Candidatus Saccharibacteria bacterium
GCGCTAGCGGACGTGACCGCGTTGATTGCTGTGACTAAATTGATTAAGCAGAATCAGCCGCAAATGTACGACTATTTGCTGAAAATGCGCGATAAGAAATTGGTTCAGAAACTGGTGAATGTCGATGATAAAAAACCTTTTGTTTATGCGAGTGGTCGTTATGATAAAGAATTCGCCAAAACGACCGTGGCTTTTCCGCTAACCACTAGCCGAAATGGTGGCGTGATTGTTTATGATTTGCGTTATGATCCGACGCCGTTTGTTGATCTGAGTGTTGAGGAATTGTCGGCGAAGATATTTGCAACGTGGGAAGAAAGGCAAGCTGAGGATTTCGTTAAATTGCCAGTTAAGGAATTACAATATAATCGCTGTCCGGCAGTTTCGCCGCTTGGTGTGTTGACTCAGGGTGATGGCTGGAAGAAGATTTCTCTGGATGCGGAAACTATACAGAAGCACCAAGATGTTTTACTTTCTCATCCAGATTTTGCTGAAAGGTTGCGCAGTATTTTTGAGAATAAGCCAGAGTTTAAGAAAATGACCGACCCGGAAGCGCAATTATACGATGGGTTTTTGGATAATAGCGATCGAGTTCGCGTTGAAGCCGTACGTAATGCTGACAATCGCGAATTGGCTGATTTTCATCCGGATTTTCAGGATGAGCGATTGTCGCCACTATTGTTGCATTATAAAGCGCGAAGTTTTCCTAATTTGCTGAGTGAAGATGAGTTGCGACAATGGGAAGAATGGCGAACTGGTCATTTACAGGCGCAAATGCCGCAATTTATGAAATCTCTGCAACGATTGGCGCCTAGTGCGACTGACGAACAGCAGTTTATTTTGCAAGAATTGCAATTATGGCTGGAGTCTGTTCTGCCTTCTGTTGACGCCTGAAATATGGTTATGCTAGAATTGAAACAATTAGATAAAAAGTGGAATATTAATTAGGTAATTTAATTTAAGGAGGGTGGCTCTGATGTCATTTAAGAGTAGGGGTCATAAACTATATGTGGGTGTGATGGTATTTATTTCCATGTTCGCACTTTCTTTGTCTGCAATATTAGCACCGTTAGCCAGAGCGGAAAATACGCCGCTGTATACTTGGAGGGATATAACCATACCTGGACAGGGAGATATTTCGGAGTCGCGCGTTAGTCCTGACGGATCAAAACTTTTTGTCTTGCGTAGAGATTTAGCTAGCGGTAGTGCTAACCTTCTGGTCTCTGCGAATGATGGCGCAAGCTGGAGCACTTTCGCTGCACCAGAGGGCGCGAATGGACTACTAGTTAGCTCCGATGGCTCTAAGTTGGTCGTAAAGGGGAAGTATGGTGAAAATGCCATCTATGTTTCTACCGATGGTGGTCGAACTTGGGTTAAGCGTAATTCGTCTGTTCCTTATACTGCGCATGTATTGATGAGCCCAGACGGCTCCACGCTGGTCATGTACTTTGAACATAGTCTCTATAATGATCCTATGGCAATATCTACTGATGACGGCAATACTTGGGTTCCAAAGGGAGATGAATATCCCGACTATGTCTTTAATGGCGGAAAGATGGCTCGCCGGAGTAATGACGGTACATTACGACAATCTACCGACTATGGTATGACTTGGTCTACAGTTGGAAGCTCTATTGATCGTACCAGCTTTAGTCCTGACGGTAAAAGCGTGTTTGACGGTTTTCGCACGTCTGTAGATGGTGGTGTCAACTGGAATCAGCTGCCCGAGTATCCTATAAACGACATACGTAATGTCGTGTTGAGCGGCATTAGTAACGACGGTAAAAAACTATTTGCTACATTTGATGGCACCCCAACTGTACCGGTTTTTGTATCTTCAGATGGAGGTAAAACTTGGCAGAAATGGGGTGACGAGAGGGTTTCTTCTTTCTCATCCGTTTCTATGTCTGCTGATGGTTCTAGAGTATTCGCAACATCACAATTTACAGATCCAGATTATAAGTCCGTCTATCGCCTAGCAACCCTACCGAGACCTCAGCCTGCAACTCCTGGTGACACCGGTACGGGTACAGGCGGAGCTACCGCTCCATCAACTCCTACCACTCCATCCACAGGCTCTTCGTCTTCGGGCGTTTCAGCTACCTCAACGCTACCGTCCACTTCCAGTAAAAAACCAGAAAAATCATCATCAAACCTTGCTGAAACAGGAATCTCTGTTTGGGTGGTCGGCGGATTAGCCGTTGTGGTTATCGCAGCTGGCGGATTAGTCCTAAGAAAACGGCTGTAGAAAAACGACATCATTTCGCCCAGAGTGTGGCTAGCGGATTGTCGTTGACCGGTAGGTGTTCATATGGTAATATCTAGAAAAGCTATTTCAATACACCAAAGAAAGGCACCCCATGTTATCTGCGAGAAAAAAACATAGGGTATATAGAAATGCGTTGGCTTTCGTCCTCATTTCTGTATTCTCTCTGTCTATAATATTTTCACCCTTAGTCAAGGCCGAGGCGTTACCTAGCTATGCCTGGAAAGATATAGTGATACCGAATGGACATTTTAGTGAGTCTAAAATCAGTCCAGACGGTTCGAAATTGTTTGTCCTACAGGCGATTCCGGGGTCATCTAGTAAAAGACAGCTTATTGTCTCTGAAGATGATGGTGTAAGCTGGAATACTTTTGTAGCTCCAGATAGAGCTTATGGTCTAATGGTTAGTGCGGATGGTTCTAAGTTGATAATAAGGGGTAAATATGGAGAAAATTCTATTTATGTATCAACTGATGGTGGCCGCAACTGGATTAAGGCTGCCTCTCCGGTGTCTAATAGTGACAATTTGTTCATGAGTCCTGACGGAGCTATTTTGGCTAAATATGTATATGCAACCGAGGATCTTTTTGTTTCTAATGACGATGGGCAAACTTGGATTCAAAAAGGTAAAGAAGAGCCTAGCGCTATATTCAATGGCGGAAAGATGATTCGCATGGATCAAGATGTCAATTTGGTGAAAAAATCTGTTGATTATGGCGTAACCTGGACTACGATTAGTTCTGGTGTCGCCGACGAAGTATCATTTAGTACTAATGGAAGCAGTATATTTAATGGCAATAAAGTATCGCTGGACGGTGGGTCTAGCTGGACTTCGACGTCGGTAATTCCAGGTAAGCAATCTGATAATATTGTTTCGGAATTAGGTATTAGTAATGATGGTAAAAAACTATTTGCTGTCTTTGAGCCGAGCAGCCACTCTCCTTCGTGGGCGCCGGTGGCTTATTCGGTAGATGGCGGTAAAACTTGGCAGCAGTGGGGCAGTGAATCTTTTGAAGGGCGCAATATCTCAATGTCGTCTGACGGCTCTAAGATTTTCGCAATGTCAACAACAGGGGTTTATCGATTAGCAACGGTGCCCATTCCTCAATCTAGGTCGTTTGATGTAAGTGCAAAGCCTACTCCTGCGAATACTGACGACTCTGTTGCTAAGTCCATCATATCAACTAACTCGCTATATTGTTACGACATAAACTCTTCATCTGTATATTCTCTGTCAGCTGATGACATTACGGTGGCTGATTCGCAGGTTAAAATTTTGGGAGGGCTGCGTTTTAAGGTTAATTGTCAGAACATTACTACTGGGCTAGGGTCTTCGAATATCACGATAACCCTTGCTAATAAGTATGACCCATTAAAGTTGAAGGTATATAGAAGGAGCCCTGCTGGGGATTTGCGAGACGTTACTGGTGAGTTCACGATTAAGAGTGAGGTTGTCGCAGGCAAGGAGCTGACTGCAGTTTCGTATAATGCAGTCGATGCAGATGATAATGATAGCGACAGCTCTATAAACGATGCTATTAACGGAGTATTTTATTTTGGCGTTGTTAACGAACCTATCTCTGTCACCCCAAATACTCCAACAACTCCATCCGCAGGCTCTGCGTCTTCGGGTGCTTCAGTCACTGCATCATCATCCACTTCTAGCAAGAAACCAGGAAAATTATCATCAAACCTTGCTGAAACAGGAGTTTCTGTTTGGGTAGTTGGCGGGGTAGCTGTTATAGCTGTCGCAGCTGGTGTGTTGGTGTTGAGAAAACGGCTGTAGATGTTATTGTCAGTCTCGCCAGCCTCTATACTTCGTTGACTTTTGGTATATGGTTATGCTAAAATGCTGGTAATAGCTTTGTGCAGTGAAAAAAGCAAATTGGAGGGGTAATGTTAACTAAGAGTAAAAAATACATAATGCATAGGGGGATGTTATCTTTAATATTTGCATTTGCGCTATCAGTGTCGGCGATCCTGTCGCCTTTGGTTAGGGCAGAGGAGTCTCCTAAGTATACGTGGAAGGATATAGTCGGAATACCTGGAGGTAATGTACATAGTCCGCGAATTAGCCCTGATGGACTAAGGCTTTTTGTGAATCAACATGTTGCTGGCGGCGAAAAATTGCTAACTTCTGTGGATAATGGCGCTACTTGGAGCGTGTATTCATCTCCCGTAAGTGCGTCCGCAATGGCTATGGATAGAAGCGGTACTAAGCTTGTGGTTTCGTGGTTTAATCGGGATTTTCTATATTTATCAACTAATAGTGGATCTTCTTGGACTAAGACGCCGTCTTTTGCGGGTATTGTAAATACACTTCCTAGGATAAGTCCAGATGGCTCAATTTTGACTGCATGCGATCGGTATCTACAAGTTAAAGTGTTGTACGTCTCAATGGACAATGGAGCTACTTGGCTTCAAAAGGGTAGTGAATGTCCAGATTATGTATTGAACGATGGGAAGATGATACGTATAAATAACGATAATTCAATAAGGAGATCTAGCGACTATGGTTTGACTTGGTCAACTATTAATACCGATCGAAGTAGACGGGCTGTCTTTAGTTATGATGGACAAAGCGCTTTTGACGGTGAAAATGTCTCTTTAGATTGAGGCGTTAATTGGAATCCTACACCTGAAGTACCACCTCGATCCTCTAATAATAACATTTACGCAAAGGGTATTAGCAATGACGGAAAAAGAATGTTTGTTACGTTTATTCCTGCTAGCCCTAGCGATTCAAAATCTCCAATGATGGTATCTTCGGATGGAGGTAAAACTTGGCAGAAATGGGGAGATGAGGGTTTTATGGGTATTGCCGACATGTCGGCTGATGGTTCCAGGATATTTACACTATCGGGTGATCTTCCTGATGCTACTACTCGCCTAGCAACTCTATTGACACCTCCACCCGTAACTCCTGGCGGTATCGGCTCAGGTACGAGCGGAGCTGCCGCCTCATCCACAGGCTCTTCATCCTCAGGCGCTTCAACTACTGCGGCATCGTCATCCACTTCCAATAAGAAACCAGAAAAATCTTCAAGCACTCTTGCCGAAACAGGAAACTCTATTTGGCTAGTTAGTGGGTTAGCTGTTATCGCCGTTGTAGCTGGCGGATTAGCGCTAAGAAAACGACCGTAAAATTAACTCATAGACGGAGCGAGCTTTTGAGATTCAATCTCATCATGAGGCTCGCTCTTTTTCATGCTGGAAAGAATATAAATTGATAATAAAATAAGTTCGCTTTTTTGATTTGGTGTAAAATAACGGATTTTTCTGTTGGTTCGTCGTTGCGCGATTTCGCTGGCAATGTCAATGGACTTCCAAAACAGGACAGAAAGTGATTCTCTGAGAATGATTGCCAACGGTACGATGATTGCCCAGAAAATAACCATTAAAATTGCGGGCAGACTGATGTTTGTGAATGGGATTTTTCCTAGGAAAAAGAAGAAAAATAGCTGGTCGATCACAAAAGGCGCGAGTAGTATCGCTCCGATGATCATAATTAAGTAAACGCCCAGCTTTCTCATAGATCTAACTGTAGCAAATAAGATATTGACTTGCAATCATAAGCGTAATGTGTTTTAACTCTAATTTGCGTCGATATTTGGACTGGAAAAAATTGTCAAAAACCTGTATAATATAGCGGTTATGACAGAGGTAATTCGTGTTAAAGGTGCTCGTGAGCACAATTTGAAAAATGTAGATATTGAGATTCCGCGAGATCAGCTGGTGGTGATTACTGGGCTTAGTGGATCTGGGAAATCTAGTTTGGCATTTGACACGATTTATGCCGAGGGTCAGCGCCGTTATATGGAGAGCTTGAATTCCTATGCGCGTCAATTTTTGGGCACGATGGATAAGCCTGATGTTGATTCGATTGAAGGACTCAGTCCAGCGATTTCAATTGACCAGAAATCGACCAGCCGCAATCCGCGTTCTACTGTGGCTACGGTGACAGAAATTTATGATTATCTGAGGCTTTTGTTTGCGCGAATTGGCGTGCCGCATTGTCCGATTTGTGGCAATGAAGTGACGCGTCGCACGACCGAGGTTATTATTGACGAGATTTTGCGACAATTTGTTGATAAGCGAATTCTGCTATTGGCGCCAATTGTTAAGAATAAAAAAGGTGAGTTTGCGCACATTCCGGAGCAATATCAGCGACTTGGTTATGCCAGGGTTCGTGTGGATGGCGTGGTGTACGCGCTGGATGAATTTCCGGAGCTGCAAAAAAGTTACAAGCATAACATAGAGCTGGTGGTTGATAGGTTGGCGTTGACGGCGGAAATGAGATCTCGACTAAGTCAGAGCGTTGAGCAAGCGCTGGATCTGGGTCAGGGAGTTATCGAGGTTTTGGATGCGGATAGCGACGAAGTGAAGACATTTTCGCAGAGATACGCTTGTGTTGATCATCCCGATGTCGATATTCCAGAGCTGGAGCCGCGACTATTTAGTTTTAACGCGCCGCAAGGGGCTTGTCCTGTGTGTACGGGTTTGGGGTCGAGGTTGGAAGTTGATCCAGAATTGGTCTTTAATAACAATTTGACAATTTCCGAAGGCGCGATTCGACCATATAATCGAATGAATTCTGACGCTTGGAATATGAAGCGATTGGCGTCTGTTGCTGAAGCTCACGGATTTAGCTTGAAAGTTCCCGTAGGCAAGCTTTCTGATGATGCTAAACATAAAATATTATACGGAACTGGCGACCAAAAATATCGCGTTGATTTGGGTGGCGGTCGGCATTATGATACGACTTACGAGGGTGTTATTCCTAATCTGGAGCGACGCTGGAAGGAAACTGATAGCGATTTTATGCGACGAGATATTGAGCGATTTATGCGCGAGAGGGATTGTTATGCTTGTAAGGGTGCGCGCCTGAAACCTGTGGTTTTGGCGGTGACGGTTCATGAATTGAATATTGTTGACGTGTGCGATTTAAGTGTTGATGACGCGTTGGATTTGTTTGACAATAAGCTCCAATTGACCGAGCAAGAAATGACGATTGCTCGCTTGATTGTGAAGGAAATTAAATCTCGTTTGGCGTTTATGAGCAATGTTGGGCTGAACTATTTAGAGCTAAGTCGAGCGGCTAACACGCTTAGCGGTGGCGAGGCGCAACGAATTCGCTTGGCGACGCAAATTGGCGCTGGACTTCAGGGTGTGCTTTATGTGCTGGACGAGCCGTCAATTGGACTTCATCAACGTGACAACGATAAGCTGATTGATATGTTGAAGCGTCTTCGGGATTTGGGAAATTCTGTACTAGTGGTCGAGCACGACGAGGACACGATTCGCCAGAGTGATTTTCTGGTTGATATGGGGCCGGGCGCTGGTGTGAATGGCGGTCAAGTAGTGGCAATGGGGACGCCTGAAATTGTTGCGAAAAACGAAAACAGCATAACGGGTCGCTATTTATCTGGGGCGGAAAAAATTGCCGTTCCGAAAAAGCGTCGCAAAGTCGTGAAAGATAGAAAGTTGATTGTTCGTGGTGCTCGCGAAAATAATCTTAAGAACATTGATGTGGAATTTCCTTTGGGTTTGATGACTGTAGTGTCTGGTGTTTCTGGTAGCGGAAAGTCGACGCTTGTGAATGATATTGTGGCGCGGGAATTGGCGGCAGAGCTGAATCGCGCAACGACAGCGCCAGGGTTGCACGACGCTATAGAAGGCGTGAATTTGCTTGATAAGACGATTGTCATAGATCAGTCGCCAATTGGTCGAACGCCGCGCTCTAATCCAGCAACATATACTGGGATTTTTACGCCGATTCGCGAACTTTTTGCTAGCACACCCGAGGCTAACGTTCGAGGTTATAAATCTGGACGATTTAGTTTTAA
The DNA here is from genome assembly GCA_963548315.1 of uncultured Candidatus Saccharibacteria bacterium. Lineage (GTDB taxonomy): Bacteria > Patescibacteriota > Saccharimonadia > Saccharimonadales > Saccharimonadaceae > Nanosynbacter. Next base: position 8,110 of record CAUUUJ010000021.1, read on the forward strand.
TGTTAAGGGCGGCCGCTGCGAAAATTGTCAGGGCGATGGTGTGATAAAAATTGAAATGCACTTTTTGCCGGACGTTTACGTTCAATGTGATGAATGTCACGGCAAGCGTTATAATCGCGAGGCATTGGAAATTAAGTATAAGGACAAGACGATTGCTGATGTTTTGGATATGACAATTGATCAAGCGGCGGAGTTTTTTGATAGTGTGCCGAATATTGCACGTAAACTTCAGACGTTGGTTGAGGTTGGGCTTGGCTATATTAAACTTGGTCAGCCAGCAACTACTTTTTCAGGCGGTGAGGCGCAGCGAATTAAATTGGCAACGGAGCTCTCCAAGCGTTCCACTGGAAAAACTATGTACATTCTGGATGAGCCGACCACTGGACTTCATTCTGCTGACGTAAAACGACTGTTGGGGATTTTACAGCAATTGGTTGAGGGCGGTAATAGTATGATTATCATTGAGCATAATTTGGACGTCATAAAGTCAGCCGACTGGATAATTGATATGGGTCCAGAAGGCGGAATTGGCGGCGGTACCGTTGTGGCTTGCGGTACGCCTGAAGATATCGTCAAAGTGCCAAATTCGTTCACTGGCAAATATCTGAAAAAGATGCTTTAAGATTATTTTTTACGCTTGGTTTTCGAGAGGAGAACCGACAATTGTTTTCTTAATAAAGCGCGAGTATTTGGCTGTTTCAAAGCATGAATAACCATTGGTGAGACGGACAGGAAAATAATGAGGATTGCTGCAACTTCAATATTTACGCCTGCTTTGGTCAAAAACTCGCCAGCGTAGAAACCTAGATAAACGAATGCTGACGACCAAAGAAATCCACCGATAAGATTGAAAGTTAAGAATGTTTTATAGTGCATTTTACTAGCGCCGGCAACGATTGGAGCGAAGGTTCTTACAATTGGTACAAATCGAGCCAGGACGATTGTTGCTGAGCCATGCTTGTCATAAAACTTTTCTGTTTGCTCCAAATATTTTTTCTTGAAGAATCGGGAATTTTCTTTTTCAAACAGCTTGCGTCCAACTTTATGGCCAAAACTATAGCCAACACTGTCGCCCAGCACTGCCGCTGCAAAAACCAAAAGCGCAAAAATGTGAATGTCAATGTGTAGGATGTTCTGCTGAACCATATATCCAGCGGTGAAAAGCAGGCTGTCGCCAGGCAAGACGAAGCCGATCAGTAGACCAGATTCTGCGAAAATTACTAATAAAATTGCTAATACGCCAAAGCTAGTTATCAAGTGAATAAAAGATTCCATACCTTAATTATAGCATGATTGGCATGTGTAGAATCAGCTACTCTTCAATAAATCCGCCAGATTGTCGCGCCCATAATTTTGCATAGACACCGCGTTTTTTATTGATGAGTTCATCGTGTGATCCGTCCTCGACAATTTTTCCATCCTTCAGGACAATTATACGGTCCAGCTTAGCAATTGTAGATAAGCGATGGGCAATGACAATTGAGGTTCGATTCTCCATTAACGTCTCCAGGGATTTTTGGATCAACGCTTCTGACTCAGAATCTAGCGCTGAAGTCGCCTCGTCGAGGACTAGAATTGGCGCATCTTTTAGAATTGCCCTAGCAATTGCAACTCGTTGTCGCTGTCCGCCAGATAATTTAATTCCGCGCTCGCCAACCATTGTGTCAAAACCGTCTTTAAGTCCAACGATAAAATCGTAAGCACCAGCTTTTTTGGCGGCTTCTTCAATTTCTGCGTCGGTTGCATCAGGTCGACCGTAAGCGATGTTTTCGCGCACGGAGCGGTGGAATAGTAATGGCTCTTGCGGTACGTAAGCGATTTTTGCGCGCAAACTTGCTTGGGTGACTTCGGAAATATCTTGTCCGTCGATGGTAATTTTTCCCGAGTCAAT
>CAUUUJ010000022.1:0-9427 GCA_963548315.1 uncultured Candidatus Saccharibacteria bacterium
GCTTGGTTATGATGAAGTATGGAATCGAAGATGTCCGTCATTTTGAAAGTGGCAAGTTGGACTTTTTGGAACAATTTTAAGCAATATGAAACTTCGACAGATTAAGGATTTTTTGTGTAAGAATCGCCTTCAGGCGCTCTGCATTCTTAATGGTGTCGTTTTGGCGGCGGGCTTGATCGTGGCGATGCTGCTTTCTGATGATACTCGGTGGACGAACTGGAGCTTGAGTAGATTGGGCGAAACCACCTCGAATCGTTTGTCTGCATTTTCGTTCAATTCGGGAGTGTTTTTATCTGGTCTGATTATGGCGACGATTGGGTTTTTTATGAATCGTGGTTATATTAAGCTTGGTCAAATTCGCTCTGCTCGGATATCTGGCTGGATACTTTCACTGTTTGCGATTTGTATGATAGGGGTGGCGCTTTGCCCGAACGACACAATGCACGCGGCGCATTTTGTTTTCTCGCGTGGCATCGTGATATTGATGGTGCTTTTGATGTTTCTTTTGCCATCGAGTTTGAGCTATTTAACTCATCGTGAGCGAATCTCATCTTTCAGTTTTCCGATTTTTGCGGCAATTATAGCGGCGCAAGGTTACGCGATGGGCAAGTTTTGGTTTGTGATAGTAGAAGTTTTATTGGGGATTTTTGCGACGATGTGGCTAGTCCTGGTTTGCCGTAGAATGGAACTTAAATTGTCCGACCTGAAAACTTCATAAAATGCTATAATTACTTCAAAAGGAGTAATTATGAATCACACAATTTTTGACGACATCGTATCTGGAAAAATGAAATCTTGGAAGATTTGGGAAGATGAGAAATTCCTAGCATTCTTAACACCGTTTCCGAATACGCCGGGCTTTACCGTGGTGATTCCGAAGCAGAATCCGGGTGATTACGTATTTTCTTTGGATGACAATTTATATTCCGAAATGATGCTGGCAGTGAAAAAGGTTGCTGGTATTTTGAAAGTGGCAAGTTGGACTTTTTGGAACAGTTTTAAGGAGCTATTACACACGATAATAGTAGTAGCTCAAAAACCTGTAATAAAAGGGGCAGTTCTGTGTGCCGATAGAGAATTTGTTGCAGCGAGAGAGATCGCTAAAAAAGATAGGAGGAGGTAAAATGGATACACAACAATTTGACGCACTCATCATTGGTTTTGGCAAAGCTGGCAAAACATTGGCGGTAGCGCTGGCAAATGCGGGAAAAAAAGTAGCGCTAGTGGAGCGGTCGCCAAAGATGTATGGCGGCACCTGTATTAATATTGCTTGTATTCCTACTAAGGTGCTAGTCAATGCAGCCGAACATCATCAAAGTTTTGATGAGGCGATGGCACATAAGACAACAGTGGTAGCGCGGTTGAATGAGAAGAACTATCATATGCTTGCGGATCGTGAAACAGTGAGCGTCATTGAGGGTGAGGCGTCGTTCGTAGATGATCGTACTGTGAAGGTTGTGGCGGGTAACGACGAGCTAGTAGTTAGTGCGCCGCAGATTTTTATTAACACCGGTGCGGAATCAATCATCCCAGATATTCCAGGTGTTGATAAGCCGTTTGTGTATACCAGTACTGAATTGCTGGATAGAATGACGCAGCCAAAACAGCTAGCTATCATTGGTGGCGGTTATATTGGGTTAGAATTTGCCTCAACTTATGCCAAACTTGGTACAAAAGTAACAGTATTTGAGAGGGGCGATGCTCTGCTTGCACGTGAAGATCCAGCAATTGCTCGGGCTGCTACTGAAGCATTGCAGGCACAGGGTATTGAGATTGTGTTTAGTGTGGATGTGACAGCGATTGAGGGTGAGTCTACTGCGACGATTCGCACAGTAAATCATGACGATTACGCTGGTTATGATGCGGTTTTGATGGCTACGGGCCGTCGCCCGGCAACGATGAGCTTGAATTTGCCAGCTGCTGGTGTAGCGACGGATGAGCGCGGGGCAATTGTGGTTGATGAAACACTTCGCACTAGTCGGTCGCATATTTGGGCAATGGGCGATGTAACGGGCGGGCCACAATTTACCTATGCGTCGCTGGACGATTTTCGGATTGTGAGAAGCCAGTTGCTGGGTGACGGTCTGTACACTCGCGCCAAACAAAAAACCTTGCCGTACGCGGTCTTTATGCAAACGCCGCTAGGTCGGGTGGGTATGACAGAGGCTGAGGCGCGTGCGACGGGGTGCGAAATTATTGTAAAAGAGCTGCCTGCTATGGCGATTCCACGCCTGCATGTTGATAATGCTACAACAGGCTTGCTGCGTGCGGTGATTGATGTAAACACTGAACAAATTTTAGGTGCTAGTTTATTGTGTCGTAACTCACCAGAAGTCATTAATATTATCAAAACTGTAATGGATAATGACCTGCCGTATACTGTACTGCGTGACCAAATATTCACTCATCCAACGGTGAGTGAGGCATTAAACGATTTATTTGCATAAAGGAGCAATCATGAATCACACAATTTTTGACGACATTGTATCTGGAAAAATGAAATCTTGGAAGATTTGGGAGGATGAGAAGTTTTTGGCGTTTTTGACGCCATTTCCAAATACGCCAGGTTTTACTGTGGTGATTCCGAAGCAGAATCCGGGCGATTACGTATTTTCTTTGGACGATAATTTATATTCCGAAATGATGCTGGCAGTGAAAAAGGTTGCTGGTATTTTGGAAAAAGCGTTTGGCACTCCACGAGTGGCGCTGATTTTTGAGGGCACGGGCGTGGCGCATGTGCACGCCAAATTGATGCCGCTTCATGGTGATTTGGCTAGCCAGACCGATGTGTGGAGCAAAGAAACTGAGTTTAGCGAGGTGTATCGTGGCTGGCTAACGACTGCGGAAGGTCCAAAAATGGACGACGCTCAATTGGATGAGATTCAAGCGCGAATTTTGGCCGTGCAAGGTAAATAGGATAGCTAGTTCGTCTCTAATTTTACGTTTTTTCCTTCGTACATATCCAAATAGAATGGATATAGTTTGTCGGCGTGCTTTTTAACCTCGTCTTGGTTTAAGGCTACAATGTCGTGACCGATGCCAAATGAGGCCGGAATTGAATAATATTGGAATTTGGCGCCAGAAGCTGCAGTCATTTGCTTAGATATGTTGACCGCGAGATTTTTATCAATTGCAGTGTCGTTTTCGCTTGTTACGACCCCGACATATTTTAACCCTGGAGCTTTTAGATCGGATTTATAGTTCTTGGCGATTATTATATATTTTCCAAGAGCGCGATATGACAAATTGCTACCCGTGAACGAATCTGGAAGAATATTGCGTCCGTAAAGATTTCGTAAAAGCGGAATTTTCCAGGAAGGAGTTTCCGACGCTGAAGGCTGATAAAAAGGCGATAAAAGTAGCGCTCGTGATATGGTTTGGCTGTTGTACTGAGTAATCCAGGTCGCCATATTTGCGCCGCCAGAAAGTCCGACAATTCCCGTTTCATCACCCAAACCGCTAATTATGCTGGTGCTGGAATTCATAAATTGTGCCATTGCTGGAATGGTGATTTCTCCGTGTCGTTTATTGTCCGTCAGACCGTGGCTGGGGACGCGGGGAATATAGACGTTATATCCGGCGTTGAAAAAGGTGTCGCCCAAGTCTGCAAATTGCTGTGGGCATGCGCTTACGCCATGAATCATCATAACGGCTTTGGCGGTTTTTTTGCCGTGGGTTTTAATAATCGATCGACATTCTGGTCTAACGTCGGTATTTGAAGCGTCTTCACTAACAGTACGATTTGCAGCGGCGATGGCGTCGTCGTAGCTCAATTTTTCAGAGCTTGAAGATTGCAATTGCTTGGATGTTGCTGGCCAAAAGAAAGCTGCGGCGACTAGCAAGGTGGTTATGATGACAATTGAGCAGACTGCCCAAATAGTAATTTTTATAATGCGATTTTTTCGTGAAGTGTCCATGGGTATATTATATTGGTTGCGAGTGGAGTTGTGAAGTTTTGTAACGGTCTTCTTAATAGCCCATGCAAATATCTCTATAAGGTCGCGTCACAATTTCCATTGAATCCAGACCGAGTTTGATCTTAATTTCACTAATCATCATCAGCGCACTAGTCTCATCATCTGACAAAGCCTCAACTTCCACGAAAGTCCCAGCGTCTTTGATTTCATCGATGGCTACCGTTGCTTGCGGAAAGTCAGAGGACTGAAACGAGCGACGGTATTTGTTGACCTCGACCAGTTGCACCATACCGAGGTTTGTCAGTAGCTGCTTGGCGGTTGCTGCATCTTCGGGCTGAATTGGCAGGTTTGTCTCGGGCTTAATGATTACATTATTTTCTGTATGCGTTGCGGCGGTCGTTGCTGGCTTATACGTTACCTCAGCAAAACTATCACGCTGGCGAATCCGCAAGCATTCAACCGTCTGCATAAAGTCGACATCAGGACGAGAATAATACGTATCAATTTCGTGAAGATTACTCTTTAGCTCAAAACCGATGTTTTGCAGTCGCCCGATTAGCTCTTCAATATTGCCCGTTAGCTGGCGCTTGCGTTCGATTTCTAGTAGTTTTTTGGTCATTTGATAGCCTTTCTTATGGAAGTGTAGATATTTGAATACTTATTCATATTATGGTTTAATTATAGCAAGAAAGGCAAATAATTTTATGACCATACACCAATTAAAATTGGCGGCTGAACCGTTTGACGCTATTGTTTCTGGTAATAAGACTATCGAGTCGCGATTATATGACGCCAAACGACAGAAAATCCAGATTGGGGATCGGATTATTTTTACAAATAGAGATAATTCCGAGCAAACTGTTACCGCTGAGGTTGTTGGTTTGCTGAGATGTGCGACATTTCGTGACTTATTTTCTCACAATAATCCGCGAAAGTTCGGCGGTGATAATGTTGAATGGTTAGAAAATCAAATTTCTGAATTTTATTCTCTCAGCGACCAGCTGGAAAATGGCGTGATAGGTATCGAATTTGAAATATTTTAATGATATAATAATGACCATCCTATCAGGCTACACTAAAAATCGTAGTCATCACAGGAAGGTGCACTATGACTGAAGCGCTAGTCAATGATATCATTGTACGTCCGGCAAGGGCGGACGATTTCGATTTCGTCGCGGATCTTATGATCCGGGCGCTCACACCGTTTTATGACGGCGACCACTACGCACACGCACGGCGTATCTTTGATGCGCACATGGCAGGCGGTGTTGACCGCGTCGGCCAGTTCTCGGCCGGACAGCACATGTTCATCGCCGAGAGTGATGGACAACCTGCGGGTGTCATTCATGTTGTCAACAAGAAACAGGGGACTGTCAAGATCAGCCCTCTCATTGTTGACACGGCGTACCGAGGAAAGATGGGCGTCGGAAGCATGCTGCTTGAGCACGCCGAAGATTTCGCCCGAAGCCATGGTGCTCGGCAGATCTACTGTACCGTGGCAGCACCTAACCAGAAAGCACTGAGGTTCTTCCTCGGGAAGGGCTTCCGCGTCACTGGAACGGCTAAGGATCACTACAAGATTGGTGTCGATGAGCACATGCTGTACAAGCAGCTTGTCGACGAGGCGGGGTTCGACTCGCCGAACATCTCTGTGGTTCCGTTTCACGAGAGCCAGCACGCCGACAGCGCGCGAGCTCTCATCCTGTCGCAGATGAGGGGCTACTTCGAAGGAGTGGACGACAGCTGGGTTGACGCCCTCTTCGCTGGCTACCGTCGTATGGAATCTGGCGACGTGAACGTCAAGTTCAAGATCATCTTTGTCGCTGAGTGTAACGGTCAGGTTGTTGGCGTCGCTGGCGCTACCCCTAAGAAGGGGCAGCCTATCAAGCTGATGCCTTTGGTGGCCTCATCGGAGGCTGCGTTCGAGGCACTTGTCATCGACCTACAGGTACTGCTGGAGGACTATGGTCGCAAGCTGTACGTCCACCTGGTCCCTGAGCCGTGGCAGGTCGTCTGTCTCCAGCGTCACGGATGGAGCCTGGAGGGCGTGTTCCCGGGAGGGTATGCGCCTGCCAGCGTCGTTCAGCAGTGGGGAATCAGTCTCAACAAGGAAGGAGTGTCTATGCGTAAGATGCGCATCAAGCGTCCATACTACGACGCAATCATGTCCGGCAAGAAGACTCTCGAGGTGAGGGTCGGCTATAACAGCATTAAGCGGCTGAAGGCTGGCGAGCTGCTACAGCTCGAGACCGGTCACACATCGGGCGTGGTACGGATCAAGTCGATACGTATTTACCATAGCTTCGCCGACATGCTGGCGGCTGAGCCGTGGCAGCAGATCGTGCCGCAGGCAGAGAGCGAGAGGGAGGCTCTCCGCCTCCTTCGTAAGATCTACCCTGGCCACAAGGAGAACCTTGGTGTTCACGTCATCGAGGTTCAAAAGTAGGACAATGAGAGAGGTGCACATCCTCTAGGCTGGAGAAATCCATCTGAACAAATGCGAGTGACTTGGGCTAATGTCACTGGTATCTGACTTAAGATACCGAACAGGCTATACTGTCTTTAATGAAAACACTAAAGATGAATTATTTGAAGAAATCGGTCGAGTTTGGGTTGATATTTATTGTTGAGAATAATACACAGGGTATCGCGTAATAAATCAAATAACACAATCGTCCTAGTGTTATCGGCATATCACATGCCTAGACCCGCATCTATTGTGTATGCTAAAATAAAACCACAAACAACATCCGCGCGCCGTTTCGCGATAAGGGGATGCTTATAATCTGAAAGAGGTGACTTTTATTAAATCCATCATCTGTAAAGACGTCTTCGGTAATCAATACGCCGTTCCTGTTGACGAATTAAATATTCGCGTCGGCGTGTATGCGGTGATTATTGAGGATAATAAGATTCTTTTGACTAGGCAATGGGACGGCTATAGCCTAATTGGTGGCGGCGTCGAGAAAGGTGAAACGATCGAGGAATCAATTGTCCGTGAAGTTAAGGAGGAAACTGGACTAACTATCACACCAGATAAAATCATTCATCAAGCAACCACTTTCTTCAAGCGCAACACTGAGTCGCAAGCCAATCAGTCAATCCAACTGTACTTTACCCACAGTCAGCTGCGCGGGCAAATCAATAACGACAACATAACCGACAGTGAGAAGACTTATACTAACGGCACGCCAGAATGGGTTGATCTGAGTGAGGTTGATAACATAAACTTTCGCCACAGTGTGGACCTAAGAACAATTTTACAGGCGTATATTTCGCTAGAGGAGATCAAGAGGATATCATAGGGCTTGCTATAGGGGCAATAAGAATGTTGGGAAGATTTATCTTAATAAAAAAAGAGCGCGCGAAGTCTGTATATAATATGGGAAAATATGTCAGACAGATCAAGTCTCGGATAAATGCTTTAAATAATCAATAACATCTATATAATAAGGATCTGCGCCCTCTGGAATATTAGCATCTAATAATTCTGATAGTGTCATCCAGTGATATTTTTTATGCTCCCAGCTCAATTTAATAGGAATGTCAGCCTCAGTCTTATCTATGACTATCTCAAAAAGTACATGTTTTGTGTTTTTGTACTGCTTAACAAATAGCTTTTTTAAGCCATTTGGATATATACATATACCAGTTTCTTCCTGTACTTCTCGCGCGGTCGCCATCCTGGAAGTTTCTTCAGATTCTACTTCTCCTCCAGGAAGATCAAGATGCCCAGGGAAATTAGGGTGTGTATCTCCCCTGTAGAGCAGTAGATATTTGCCATTTTTATTCTTAATAAGTGCTTTTGACACTATTTTAACCATATTTCAATTGTAATGGAGGGGCAATATTTGATCAATGCGATGTACTGTGAACAATGAAAAGCGCCAAAAAATTAACTTGGAGACGAAGTCACTTTTACGAATCGAGAAAACACCAGTCAGACAATCACTGTAAGAGTGGTTGGTTTATTGCGTCGCCAAACCTTTCATGACCTTTTCATTCACAATAATCCTGCAAAATTTGGCAGTGTTAATATTTCCTCTTCAGAATCTTTTCTCTGCTAGAAAATCGGCTAGAGCTAATAATCCAGGATTATCGTCGCCTTTACTTGTTTTAGGATTGCGTTCATATTTGCGACGTTTATAGTTTTTGCTAGGTCATTTCTGGATAGTGGTGTGGCGGTTTGTTGATAAAAATATATGGGCACTGAAATATAAAATGGGTCAAACGTGAAAGCTTCGGCAAGGTTTCTTAGGTCGGCTGTGTGCGAAGATATATCAAAGCTTTGTAAATATGTCTGTATAGTTTCACTTGAGCTTAGTCGAGCAAGGTCTGTATTTTTTACGGTGTAGGTTTGGCTGGTGTAATTGCCATCATAGTACGCTATAAACTTTCCGGGGCTGGACGGGTAGGATGAGATTTTATCGAAACAAATATCGCGCACTAGATCTAAAAGTATTGGGTATGTGCAGAAAAATGCGGCAGTCAATTCATCGCTGGCGTCGGCAATTTCTATATCAATCTTAACGTCTGTAAAATCCTTCGGACTATGGCTGATTTTAAGAGGAGAAATCTTAGATTTTGGGTGTGAATTGCTGGGAGTGGTTTTTTGACTATCGATAAAATATTTTTGACAAAGAGCGAGCTGTTCTTGTAATAATGTTATGTCTGCTATATCAATGTTGGATTGTATCTCGGCTTCTATGTGTGAGATGGACTGTTGAATAAGGGATATCTCAAAAGGCGTAATATCGTTGATGGTTTTTTCAAATAATGTATTAGACTCGCTTGTGAATAGTGCGGACGTAAAAAATACGCTTGATTCGCTAGTCGTGCCATCCAACTCTCCAACGAAAGCCCGGTTACCGCCAATTTTTTCCGTTTCCTTTAAGAATCGCCTAATAATCAGATGTTCAAATAGGTGACATGTGTCGTGGTCTGCTGGTAAAGAATATGCTGAATGTAAGCTGTGGATCATGAGTTTATTATATCAAGTGTAAATAACCCCTCTGGCTGCATGAAACAGCCAGAGGGGGTGAACTAGAAGGCCTTGAACGGAGCCTCGCTGTTCGAAACTCCCGAGTAGTTGTTGATCAACGACTTGGGGGCGTCAGCCTTCGGGGCCGACGACTTAGGCGTAGGGAACCCGCTGAAGGTGGTCTTCGGCTGGCTGTTCGACGAACTGCCGAACCGCTGGCTACCACTCTGGCTCAAGCTGTCGTGGTGGTTGCGGTTGCTGTTCAATCCCTTTTGAGGGCGACCAGTTGCCATGATAACTCCTCTTGGAGTCGGGTGAAGGAGGGATCCTTCACAAATCGAGATGTCTCAATCCTATGTACTAGGCGATACATCGGCTTCTGTGATTACAAAAGCTAATATATATATCAATAACAGAACGAGATGTCAACTAATTATGCTATATATTTTGATAATTGTTGATTTGCACTGCGGATTTTCTAAGGTCGATTACTTGCCAGTAAAATGATATAATTATATCAGTATGAAAG
>CAUUUJ010000023.1:0-9336 GCA_963548315.1 uncultured Candidatus Saccharibacteria bacterium
TGTGGTGGGGGCGGCTGGGATCGAACCAGCGACCAATCGGTTATGAGCCGACTGCTCTAACCCCTGAGCTACGCCCCCGTGAGACTTATTATAGCGCATCAGAGGTAATTATAGAAGTTTTCCAGCGGCAATTCGCACGGCTTCTGACCAAGAAGTAAAACAATGCGGAGTGGACGCTAGTTCTTCGCTGGTAATTTTATGTCGAACGGCCAGGGCTAGCTCGGCGGCCATATCGCTAGCGTGCGGTCCAACGATCGTTCCGCCTACGACAACTCGCTTCTTATCAACGATCAATTTCACAAAACCTATTCGCTGGTCGGTAATATTGCTGCGTACGGTAGTCGTGAGCGGAACAATTGCTATTTTTGCGCTTATTCCTTTCACCTTACAATCGTATTCATTCATTCCAATTTGAGCTATTTCTGGCTGAGTAAATGCAACTTGTAGGCGTGGGGAATCATTGAATTTAATCTTATTATTATGTAGCAAATTATGAGCCGCAATACGACTCTGCGCTAAAGCTGTATGGGTTTGGATATTGGCGTCAGTTACATTTCCTGCGGCAAAAATATGCCGAGCGGAAGTTTGCAGGTAAGAATTAACCAAAATGCCATTTTCGGTATATTTTACGCCAGCGTTTTCTAAGCCTAAATCTGTCGCAGGCAATTGTTGGTCGGCAATTATAATCTCATCAACGCGTACAGATTTCTCTATTCGCCCCTGCAGAAAAGTGACGCGCTTTTGTATGGACGATTTTTGTATAGCGATAATCTTAGTGCGAGCTAAGATTGAAATGTTGCGATTTTTTGCGTCATTCGTAACCAAAGCACTGACTTCTGGGTCAAATGTTGATAATATTCTGGACGATTTCTCTGCTACGTAAACTTTTGTTCCCAGGGTGGAGAAGATGTGCGCCAATTCTAGTGCCGTAGCTCCCGCGCCAACAATGAACATGGTTTTTGGTGGGCGCTTTAAGCTAAAAATAGTTTTTGGAGTGTGATAAGAAACGGCGCTTAACCCAGGTATTTCTGGAATTTGCCAATCAGATCCAGTTGCAATGAGAAATTTGCGAGCGGACAAATGTCTACGATTGACGGCTATTTCATTCGGACTCAAGAAATGCGCATTGCCAGCAAAAACACTAATGCCTTGCTTCTCGTAATAATAGCGATTACCGCCAGCTCCAGTTCTCTTTATAACTTTGTCTTTCCAGGATAGTAGAGAAGGGTAATTATACCCAACCGAGTTGGTGCGCAACCCAAATTTAGCGGCATCTTTGGCTGTTTGATAAACGTTAAGAGCATGAGTTAAAAATCCAGTTGGCACATCTCCCCAGTTTGGTGATTCCCCGCCGAATGTTGATTTTTCTACAACAGCAACTTTTTTTCCAGCGCTTGCTAATATGCTAGCTGCGGGCGAACCGCCGGCGCCGCTACCAATTACGATATAGTCATAGTCAAAAGTTGGTTTTTGCGACATCAAATCTCCTAAATTATGGTTTTATAATTTTTATATAAATAAGCCGCGTCGGGATGCAGAGTTTTCATAATGCGTTGTGCTTGGCAGCGGATATCGGCAGAGGTTATTTCTGGGTGAGTTTCGCACCAATTCATAACGCCCAGAGTAACGGTTTTTGCAATGTCTTGAGCTTGACCTTCTGGCGTACGAACGCTTAGGCAGGTGGCAATTATGGAATTGTGGAGCTTGTCTGGACTGAACTCCTCTGGCGGCCGCTTTCCTTGTTTGATGACGTCAATTTGACCCGGCTTTACCATAGATTGCCTCCATAGCTAATGACGCCAATAACGCGGTCGACGAATAGGAATGCCGCCAAAATTAATAAGCTACCGCCGCTGGCGAATTGCAAAAATCTCTTATGATCTTCTCTCCAACGTTGTAAATTAGAGATGCTGCGTCCGCTGCCGATCAGGATGATAACGACAAACAATGGTAGTGCAGATACAATGACGTAGATTGTTATACTGATGATTTGCAAGAAGGGGTTTGGTAGGGTGATAATAGCCAGACTGGCGGCGATAATTGGTGCGATGATGAATATGATTTCTGCGATAACGCTAATTATTCCCAGAGCAAAGCTTTCTATGGAATTTTTGGTTTTTTTGGTGCGCTTGTTTAAATATTCTGCAAAATTGCGTGGAAGCCATAATGAAGTTCCTGGTTGTCGTCGAAAGTAAAATGCCCAAATTACGATTCCTAAGCCAAACATCATCCCCGAAGAGACGGCGGCAACGAGTTGCTCTGCGCTGGTGGCGTGGTGGATGAATAGTGATAGGAAATAGGAAATTGAGCTGATAAGTAACAAGGTAATCGTTGCGACTCCAAGTACAAAACTGTTGCTCATACGAAAAATTTTTCTCTGGGCGGTTTTTTTGCCAATTGAATGTCCGCTAAGTAACGTTAAAACACTGACGCTAAGCTGAAAACTAGCGTGAATAATCGCTGCAAAAATTATGGTGGCCAGTGATGAGATTGTTACGGGGGTCATTTTTGTGTATAAATCCTTCTCTACCAGTGTACCACAAGCGGAATGAAAAGGTAAATAATGACCGAAAAAGGTATTGCTTTTTTGTCAAATTTATGATAGTATAAAGACAGTTAAATAATTAACACAAAAAAGGAAAAAATATGGAAATCAACACCAGTGAATTAGCTGAATTTTTAGAAGTAACCCGAAAAAAGGATTTAGCAACGTGGGAGCGTCAGCGTAATTCATGGGAATTGGATAGCTTTGTGTCGCGACGATTGGCGGCTTTGGACGGTGTTCAATCTGAAGAGCTTGAGCTAATTTAATTCAGTATCTATAAAAAATTCCCCGTCGTATTGACGAGGAAAGATAATTTCTGGTAGCACCGGGTGGACCCGAACCACCGACCTCAGGCTTATGAGTCCTGCGCTCTAACCAGCTGAGCTACGGTGCCACACTGCATTGATTGTAACAGATAGTATAAAATTTGCCAAATACGTTTTAGGCAAATTGTGAGATAATGGGTATGTGAGATATATTATCGCAGTCAGTGGTGGGATTGATTCGGTAGTTTTGCTGGATTTGATGTCGCGAACGGAAAAAGATTTGGTGGTCGCTCATTTTGACCACGGAATTCGTGAGGATTCGGCGAGCGATGCTAGATTTGTCGAGGTTTTAGCTGATAGATATAAAATACAATTTGTTTGTCGGCGCGAAAAGTTGGGGGCTGATGCCAGTGAAGAATTGGCGCGCCAAAGACGGTACGAATTTTTGCGTGGCGTGGCGACGGATTTTGATGGCGTGATAGTGACGGCGCATCATCGAGATGACATTATTGAAACTGTAGCGATGAATCTTAAGCGCGGTTCCAGGTGGCGAGGCTTGGCGGGGATGAGTGATAGTCAAATAGTTAGGCCGATGAATAGTTGGACGAAGCAGAGAATTTATGAATATGCGATTCGCCAGAAATTGGAATGGTGTGAAGATGAGACAAATCAAAGCGACTTGTATCAGAGAAATAAATTTAGGCGTAAGATAAATCGCGAGCTTGATGAATATCAGAAACTTGGAGTGTATGAGGCGTGGCGAAAACAGAGAGAATTAAGAGGGGAAATTGAGCAGGAGATAGAGAGGTTTGATGGAGAAGTCCTGAGCCGGTATTTTTTGACGATGATAGATGATAATGTCGCACAAGAATTGCTATATTATTACGTTTTACGACATTATGATGTGTCGTTACTGGGTTCTCAATTGGAGCGTATGCTAATTGCTATAAAAACTGGAAGAGTTGGCTCTTGCTGGCAAGTTGGCGGCGGCATTGTGATGAAATTGACGCTAAGAAGTGTTATAATAAAGAGAGTTTGATTAGTATAGGCGAAAGGATTAGTTGAGAATGGCTGTTAAGATACCTCAAAGAAATGGAAAGAATAGAATAAGTCAAATTTTACGATTTGGATTGTTTTGGGCAATTATAATTTTTGTAGCGTTAATTTTTTACGCAACACTCTTCCCTGCGTCAAATCTTAAAGATGTTGCATTATCTGATGTAGTGCGTCGAGCAAATGACGGTAAAATTGCTCAATTGGAGATTCAAGGAAACGATATTAAGATTACTCCGAAAGATCAATCAAAACCTACCGAGCATTCAGTCAAGGAATCTAGTAGCATTTATGAACAGGGCTTGAACAAGGATGCTAAGGTTGAGGTGAAGGTTATTCCACCATCCACAACCGGCGAAACCATGTGGAATCTGGCGGTTATGGTTGTACCTGTGTTGATTATCGTGGTGTTCTTCATGTTTATGATGCGTCAAGCTCAGGGTCAGAATAATCAAGCTATGGGATTTGGCAAGAGTAAGGCTCGCCTGTATGGACAAGATAAAGAAAAGGTTTTATTTACTGATATTGCGGGAAATGATAACGCCAAGCAAGATTTACAGGAGGTTGTTGATTTTCTCAAGCATCCGAAGAAATATAAAGATTTGGGTGCAAAGATTCCAAAAGGTGTGTTGTTAGTCGGTAATCCTGGTACGGGTAAGACGATGCTAGCTCGAGCTGTTGCTGGCGAGGCTGGTGTGCCGTTCTTCTCAATTTCTGGTTCTGAATTCGTGGAGATGTTTGTCGGTGTTGGTGCTAGCCGAGTGCGAGACCTATTTTCTAAGGCTAAGAAAAATGCCCCGTGTATTATCTTTATCGATGAGATTGATGCTGTAGGTCGTAAGCGTGGCTCTGGTATGGGTGGCGGTCATGACGAGCGTGAGCAAACTCTGAATCAGATTTTGGTGGAAATGGATGGCTTTGATGGTGAAACTAATGTTATTGTTTTGGCAGCAACCAACCGCGCGGATGTTTTGGATCCGGCTTTGCTTCGCCCTGGACGATTTGACCGACGTGTGAATATTACATTGCCAGAACGCAAAGATCGTGAGGCAATTCTGAAGGTTCACTTTAAGAAAAAGCCAACTGATGAAACTGTTGATCTTGATAAATTGGCGGCAAAAACCGCTGGCTCATCTGGTGCAGATTTGGCGAATATGGCTAATGAAGCTGCGATCATTGCCGCTCGTCGCAATAAGAAGAAGATCACAAATGACGAATTAACCGAGGCGTTTGAGCGTGTGGCAATTGGTCCAGAGCGTAAGACTAAGATAATGAACGATCACGAGAAAGAGTTGACTGCTTATCACGAAGCTGGCCACGCAATTGTTGGTCACGTCTTGCCTGATTCCGACCCAGTCCACAAGGTTACGATTATTCCACGCGGCGGTACTGGCGGAGTAACATGGTTCTTGCCGCCAGAAGATAAGAGCTACACAAATGTTTACGAGTTTAAAGATATTTTGGCTCGGGCAATGGGCGGACGAATCGCTGAGCAATTGATTTACGGCGATGACGGAATCACTACTGGAGCTGGTTCGGATTTGCGAAAAGCGACTGAGATTGCCCGTGATATGGTGATTGAGCAAGGAATGGGCAAGGGCTTGCGTGATCAAGTATTCCACGAAGATAACGGCGGCTTGATGTTCGATAAAATGACCAGAGAGCGTCCGTATTCTGATGAAACTGCGAAGATGATTGATGAGGAGGTCGCGCAATTGATTACCGAAGCCAAACATCGTGCAATGTTGGTATTGAAAGAGAATCGTTCGTTCCTTGATAAGTTGGCTGAGGCTTTACTCAAAGAAGAAACTCTGGAAGAATCTGAGGTTGACGAGATTCTTAAAGGCACTAAATTACCAAAAGAAGCTAAACTGCATTCGTAAAATACTATGGGGCGCGTTCGTAGTACGGTCACGAAAATAAATCAGCGGCTTAATGTGAAATTGGCTGCTACGATTCTGGCGGGCTCGACGTTGTTGTCGAGCTTGCTGGGGTTTTTCCGTGATCGTCTACTTAATTCCGCCTATATGCCAAGCGAAAACGGAGCGCTGGCGGGATACCCGGTTGGACTAGACGCTTATACGGCAGCTTTTATGGTGCCAGATTTTATGTTTGCAGTGCTGGTTTCTGGTGCGCTTAGTGTGACGTTCATTCCAGTTTTTAATGAGCGCTGGGTCAAGGGCAATAAGCAGTCGGCTTGGCAAATTAGCTCAAGTATGATTAATTTTATGGCGCTAATCACCATGGCGGCGTCGGTGTTGATTATTATCTTTGCTGATCCATTGATGAAGTATTTAATCGCGCCTGGTCTGAGTGAGTCTGGTCATGCTTTGGCGGTTAGTATGATGCAGGTGATCGCGGTTAATCCGTTTATTTTTGCGGTTGCGGCGGTGATTGCTAGTATTCAGCAAGCGGTCGGGCGATTTATGTTCTGTGCGCTGGCGCCAATGCTGTATAATGTCGGTATTATTATCGGTACGGTGTGGTTTACCGGCGGCGTCAATTTATTCGGCTGGCAGATTTTTGACGGTGGAATTATGGGCGTGGCATTGGGTGTGGTTTTGGGTTCATTTTTACAATTGATCGTCAGCGCGGTTGGCTTGGCTGGACTTGGTTTTGATTACAATTTCAAAATCTATTGGCGAAATAAGGGATTTAGGAAAGTTTTATCTTTATTGCCAGCACGTTCTGTCGATCAAGGAATGGATTATGTAGTTAGCTTGGTCGAGGTCAATTTGGCTTCGCGCTTGGCCGATGGAACAGTTAGGGCATACCAGCAGGCTTTAACTCTTCATATGATGCCGATCAATCTTATTGGCGTGGCGATTTCAAATGCTGCCTTTCCGCAATTAACTGAGCATTTGGGCGAAGGCCGAAATGACCTATTTCAAAAAGACCTGCGTTCCCTGCTGAGAATTATTTTTTGGATGGCGCTTCCAGTGTCTGTGGTGATTTTCTTTACCAGAGGATACGTCGTGCATTTTATCCGCAATGGCGGCAATCAGTTGATCGCGGGAATTTTGGGATGTTTGGTCGTGGCGATTTTATTCCGAACTATTTATCACATGGCCGCGCGAGCATTTTACGCCCGCCAAGACACAAAAACCCCGCTATACATTTCAATTTTCTCGATTACTTTGAACATCATCTTAGCAATTGTTCTATCGATGGTCTTGAAAATGGGTGCGTATGGATTGGCTTGGGCTCAATCGACAGTGGCGGTTCTGGAAGTGGTCGTGCTTTTGGCGGTTATGAATCGTCAAATGCCAAAATTATTCGACATGACGTTCGTGCGGGCGATTTTTAAGATGATAATTGCCGGTACTATTACGGGAGTGGTTTGCTATATCGCCGTGCTAATTATGCCGTTTCGTTATCATGACGACAGTTTCTTTAGCGCTTTTCCGAAATTTGTTATCATTTCATTGGTTAGTTTTGGCGCGTATGCCGCGACTTCAAAGTGGTTGAAATTGCCAGAAATTGACCCGATTCTTGCACGATTGAAAAAAGTGTTATTTGGACGATTGGAGTTTAAGGGCTAATGGAAAATATTCGGAATTTTTGTATTATTGCTCACATTGATCACGGCAAGTCTACGTTGGCTGATCGAATGATGGAGATGACTGGGACGGTAGAAAAGCGCGAGATGAAGTCGCAGTTGCTGGATTCAATGGATTTGGAGCGGGAAAAGGGTATTACTATTAAGCTGGCGCCGGTGCGAATGCGATATAAAAATGTCGATCTGAATTTGATTGACACTCCGGGGCATGTCGATTTTAGTTATGAAGTTTCGCGTAGTTTGCAGGCTTGCGAGGGCGCGATATTGGTGGTTGATGCTAGCCAGGGAATTCAGGCGCAAACATTGTCGAACGTTTACCTGGCGATGGAGCAGGATCTGACAATTATTCCGGTCTTGAATAAGGTTGATTTGCCGGCCGCTGATATACCGCGCGTATCCAGGCAAGTTATTAATTTGTTGGGCTGCGATGAGAGCGAGATTATTCATATTTCCGCTAAAACTGGTCAAAATGTAGACAAGGTTTTGGATGCGGTTGTCGATAAAATCCCTGCGCCAACTGGCGAGGCTGATGATCCGACTAGGGCGTTGATTTTTGATAGCTATTATGACGATTATCGTGGCGTAATTTTATACGTGCGGGTGGTTGATGGGCGAATTAAAAAGGGCGAGTCTATCCGAATGATGGCAACTGGCGCAAATGGACTAGCTCTGGAAGTTGGTCATCTTAACCCAGCCATGCAGCCCGACCCTTCGCTTGAAACTGGCGAAATTGGCTATATTGTGACAAACCTGAAGACGACACGCGAGGCGCGGGTTGGCGATACGGTAACACTGGGGAGATATTTTAATTAAGATTAAAAAGGGAAACCACGAATCTACAAACAATAAGCTTAACTGAATTTTTTTGGCGTTGGTTCGTGGTATTGACGCGTATGATTGCTGAAATCAGTTTTCTTACCAGATTTGGCATAGCATTTATTCGACAAAACTCATTAAGTCTCTTAATAAAGAAATCAAACGTCAAACGAAATAGAAGGTTCTTTTTCCTAACGAGGAGGCTCTGGAACGTTACTTAGTTACTTTGTTTGAAGACTCTACTAGAGTGTTTACACAAAATTATTGACAGCATCTTTTCCTTTATAATATAATAAAACCTCATGAGGTATTATATGTCTAAACAAAAAATTAATCGCTTTGTCGGATCTATTGGAGCTTTTATTGGGATCCTTGTCTTTATTGCATATATTCCACAAATTATCGCTAACCTACAAGGAGAAAAAGCTCAACCATTCCAACCACTATTCGCAGCAGTTTCTTGTTTAATTTGGGTAATCTATGGTTGGACAAAAGAACCTAAAAAAGACTGGATCCTCATCATTCCCAATGCAGCGGGAGTGATATTAGGCGGTTTAACTTTTATTACTTCTTTATAAAAGTTATATAAACAAAACCAGCAACTTCATAAAAAAGTTGCTGGTAGAGATTTTGGACTATCACAGGAAAAAATATTTAACCAAAGTGATATATTGTTTGATAAATCAGAGTATAATAGTAATTAAAAATAGGATTGGATAGCGAGCAGATTCTTGCTTCCTGCTATGTTTATATTCCATCAAGTGTAAGTTAATTAAGATTAAAGAAGGAAAAATCATGAATCCACAAACAATCAGCTTAACTGAATTACAAAAACACCTCGATCAAACATGTAAAGAGAAGGGGTGGGATAAAAATTCTGTCACTGAAGTGTTCTTATTGTTTACTGAGGAAGTTGGCGAGCTGGCAAAAGCAGTTCGCAAAGAGACAGGATTTAAGGGTGAGAAAAAACCTGACAATCATGGCAATCTGCGCGAGGAGTTTGCGGACGTACTGAATTATTTGATGGAATTGGCAAATCGGTTTGACGTCAATTTGGCGGAAGTGTATTTTGAGAAGCACAAGATCAACCAGACGCG
>CAUUUJ010000024.1:0-9324 GCA_963548315.1 uncultured Candidatus Saccharibacteria bacterium
CATACGCTTTTATGTTTTTAGTATGGAAATATCCGCTAAGGTAATGTATAATTAACAGAGTTAAGAATTGTTAGTGACTATGAGGGGCTAAAACATGAATTGGAGAATAATTTTTCGCTCGCTGAAAAATAAAGATATGCAAAAACGACTATTTATTGTCGTGGGAATAATCGTTGTTTATCGATTATTAGCGCACATTCCGGTGCCGTTGGCGGAACCAACACAACTGCGTAACGCGATTTCGTCGGTGCTTGGGCAATCTGACCTCGGCGGAATTTTGAACTTGCTATCTGGTGGAGCATTGTCGAGCTTCTCTCTGGTGTTGGTCGGACTTAGTCCATTCATTACTGCCAGTATTATCATTCAGCTTCTGACCAAAGCCATTCCAAGGCTTGAGGAGTTACACAAAGATGGCGAATCTGGACGTCGAAAAATTCAGCAATGGACGCGTGTTATTACCGTGCCGCTTGCTATTGTCCAGTCAATTGCTTTCATCTTCATCTTGAGGCAAACAGTTCTTCAAGGTGGCAGTACGACATTGGCCGACCCTACTATGATGGAATGGATCGTTTCAATCACTTCAATGACAGCGGGCTCTGTTCTTCTGATGTGGCTCGGCGAGTTGATCACTGAGCAAGGAATCGGCAACGGTATTTCTATCGTAATCTTCGCTGGTATCATTAGCCAATTGCCACAAATGCTCGCGTCATTAATCTCATCATTGTTCAACACCTCATCTGGTAGCCTGAACGTCTTCAACTGGTTCACTCTCCCTGTAAACCCAGTTATGTTCTGGACGATATTAATCATGTCAATCGCCGGACTCATCGTCCTTTACTTCCTAGTTAAAATCAACGAAGCTCAGCGCGTTATTACAATTAACTACGCAAAGCGCGTTCACGGAAACAGTAATTACGGCGACGTAAAAAGTATTTTGCCGGTTAAGTTGATCGCTGCGGGAGTTATTCCGGTTATCTTCGCGGTTGCATTCTTAAGCTTGCCGCAATTCGTCGGTCAAGTTATGAAAGCGTCTGGTAACGCCGATCTTCTACCGACCGCCAACAAATTGATCACTTGGTTCCAAGCTCCAAACGCAGGCTCGTTCACGGGAAGCACGGCTGAAGCGTTTATTTACCCAACGCTGTATTTTATCTTAGTTATTGCCTTTACGTATTTCTACACTGGAATCGTCTTTAACGCTAACGAAATTGCCGAAAACCTGCAGAAGCAAGGCGGATTTATTGAAGGTGTGCGTCCGGGCGCTCAGACTGAAAAATACCTTATGAGGACTGTCAATCGCTTGATCTTGTTCGGCTCAATTGTCCTAGGAATCGTGGCTATTTTGCCATTCGTCGCAGAATATCTCACGTACAATTTGACAGGCTTGCAAGGTTTGCGTTTGTCAATCGGCGGTACAGGAATCTTGATTGTCGTATCAGTTGCCCTTGAAACCCTGCGACAAGTCAACTCTCGTGCGCTGATGGTTACATATGACGACTTTGACCCAGACGAGCTGCTTGATAGTGACAAAAAGAAGAGTAAGAAGCGTCGTTTGTTTAGGAAAAAATAATTGACATTAAAAATCCCCGCCGAAAAGCGGGGAATTCTTTTTTATGAATGGATTATCGTATTTTGTAATCGTAAGATAAATTGTCGCCAACTTTTTTCTCATTTTGGCAGACTGGCGCAATTTCATTACTAATGTTATTTTCATCAACCATCTTACAGCTCGGAATGTCGAACGAATTAAATTGGTTGGTTGGGGAAATCGCTTTCCATCCGCCGTCTTGCTTAACTGCAAACATTCGTGCCGCAGAATTGCCGCAACCATAGCCCAATAACAATTGTTTCTCATCTTGAGAATGGGCGATTACCACAGCTACGCCGTTATTGTCCTTACAACCTGACTTCTTCACTTCTGCCTTCAGAAAATCGCGAATCTCTTGCGTGGCTGAATCGTTGCGAACAACCGCTTTGTCTCCTTCAATTCGAAAGACCAAAGACCCCAAGTTCACAGATCCATTATCAACCTTTTCCGCTGTTTGAAATGTCTTGTCAGAAGTTTGGTTGGCGTGTAGTAAAATTACGCCAATAACTATCACTATCAAGGCCGTCACCAGACCGATTAGCACCGCGGTCATTATCTCATTCTTCGATTTTGTAACCTTAAAGTTTGCCGGTTTTTTCTTGCTTGCCATAAAAATCCTTATGTTAAATTTGATAGTACAATTATAGCACTTAAATTTACGGCGAAAACCCTTGTCAAACTGTGTTTAGTACTGTATAATTGACAACTGTAACTTATGGCGAGTCAAAAGGAAGTCATCAAAATGGTAGGAAAGGTAGTGGAAGCACTGCCTAATACTCAATTTAAGGTGGAACTGGAGAATGGCCATAGTATCATCGCACACATTTCAGGACGAATGCGCAAGCATTATATCCGTCTGGTGCCTGGTGATAAGGTTGAGGTTGAGATGACCCCTTACGATCTTACAAAGGGACGAATCAGCTTCCGCCTACGTGACGATCGACCTCAAGGTCGGTAGTTAAATATTAACGGTAATCTCGGGTTTACTCGGGAAGGGAGATTTAAGCACTCTATGAAAGTTCGTGCAGGTGTGAAAAAAATCAGTCCCGATGATAAGTTTGTTCGCCGCAAAGGCCGACTATATATCATCAACAAGAAAAAACCTAAGAATAAGCAAAGGCAGGGTTAAGCATGGCTCGAATTGCTGGGGTAGTTATCCCAACAGAGAAGCAGGTGCAAATTGCGCTCACCTATATTTACGGTATTGGGCCAAAGCACGCTTCGAGCATCCTTGCGGCGGCTAAAATTGAGCCGACCACTCGGGTGAAAGATCTCACCGAGGCTGAAGAAAACAAGATTCGCGAAATTATTGACAGCGAATACACCGTTGAAGGTGATCTCCAGCGCTTGGTGGCAAATAATATTAAGCGCTTGAAGGATATCAACGCCTATCGCGGTCTTCGCCACAAAGCAGGACTGCCAACACGCGGACAGCGGACTCGTACGAATGCACGAACTCGCAAGGGTCGCGCCATCGCCGTGGGCGGTACACAACCAAAAGCAGCAAGTAAGACCTAAAGAAAGGACTAAGAAATGGCAGACGCAAAATCTACCAAGAAGAAGCAGCGCCGATCAGTCCCAGCTGGTCAGCTGCACATTCAGGCAACATTTAACAATACTATCGTTACTTTTTCCGACAAGAAGGGTAACGTGCTAACCGCTTCATCAGCTGGTGCATGTGGTTTCCGTGGAAGCAAAAAAGGTACAGCCTATGCTTCACAGGTTGCTGCTGAAAAAGCTGCTGAAGCTGCGAAAACTCAATACGGTTTGAAATCTGTTGACGTTTTCGTGAAAGGTGTCGGCTTGGGTCGTGACGCCGCTATTCGTGCGGTCAGCGCATTCGACATCTCAGTAGAAAGCATTAAGGACGTAACTGGCGTGCCTCACGGTGGTGTTCGTCCACGAAAGGCACGGAGGGCATAATTATGGCACGAGATAATTCACCAATTGTCAAGCAAAGCCGCCGCGAAGGTTATGCGCTTCATCCAAAAGCACATAAAATTTTGGCGAAAAAATCTGGCATTCCAGGTCAGCATGCACATGGTCGTCAGAATAAGCCAAGCCTATACGCTACACAGCTTCGTGAAAAGCAGAAAGTTCGTCGTTTGTATGGTCTAGTTGAGAAGCAATTTGCTCGCTTGATGAACGAAGCAACACGCGCTCAAGAAGGTTTGGCCGGCGAAAACCTGTTGAAGCTATTAGAGCGCCGTTTGGATAACGTTGTTTATCGTTCTGGATTTGCCGTATCACGCCGCGCAGCTCGTCAACTAGTTAGCCACGGACATTTTGAATTGAACGGCCGACGCGTCGATATTCCATCGATTCGTGTTAAAGCTGGCGATGTCATCACGGTTCGTCCAAAGAGTACCAAGTCAGAGTACTTTACACGAATTGACGATGTAATCAACAATTCAGTCCAAGGTCCACTAAGCTGGCTAAAAGCTGATAGCAAGAAACTGAAGATTGAAGTAACTGGTTTGCCAAAGCGCGAGGAAGCAGAAGCTGACATCAACGAGCAATTAATTGTTGAGTATTACTCACGATAAAAGAAGGGTTAGGGAAGAATTATGGCAAAAGCAATTTACAATCCAGCACTCGCGAGCGTTGATGATATTTCAGAAACCAGTGCTACTTTTCTAATCGAGCCACTTCACCCAGGCTACGGTAATACTCTTGGTAACTCATTGCGACGCGTTCTATTGTCAAGCGTTCGCGGTGGCGCAGTTGTAGCTTTCAGGATTGAGGGCGCAACTCACGAGTTTACTACTGTTGAAGGCATCAAAGAAGATGTTGTCGACATTATGTTGAACTTGAAGAACGTTCACCTACGCGTATTTACTGATGATCCAGTTGAACTACGCATTGAGAAATCTGGCGCTGGCGAAGTAACTGCCGCTGACATTAAAACTAATGCTGACGTTGAAGTTGTTAACCCAGAGCAAGTAATTGCTACAATCGACGACCCAAACAAGCATTTGGTTATGGATTTGGTAGTTGAGGCGGGCTGCGGTTACCAGACAATTGAAGAGTCAAGCGAAAAGCGTTTGCACAGCGACATGATTGCTATTGATGCAATGTACTCACCAGTTCTACGCGTTCGCTACAAAGTCGACTCAACTCGTGTTGGCCAGGAGACAAACTTGGACAAATTGGCAATCACTATTGAAACTAACGGCACAATCACACCTCGTGAAGCGTTCGAAGAAGCAGCAGCGATTCTTGTCAATCAATACACAGCTTTGGCTGGCGACACGATGGTAACTGGCGCACCAGCACTTGGCGCAGCTAAGGAAGATGAAGAGTCAGAGCTAGCAATGCCAATTGAAGAATTAAACTTAAGCGCCCGCACGACGAACGCGCTAATTAACAATGAAATCCGCACTATTCGCGATTTGGTAACTTTGACTGAGCAAGATTTGCGAGAATTGAAAGGTTTCGGTTCAAAGGCACTAGACGAAGTACGTGACAAGATGGCGGAGTTGGAGTTTTAACTATGCATAGACACGGATATCAAGGGCGCAAGTTCGGCCGCGAGCGTGATCAGCGACGAGCCCTACTCAAAGGTCTGGCTACCAGCTTGGTTGAGTACGGAAAAATCGAGACCACCTTGCCAAAGGCTAAGGAACTAAAGCGTCACATTGAAAAAATCATCACCAAGGCTAAAAAGGGAGACCTAGCAAGCCGACGTCAGGTGATTGCAGCATTAAGCACACGCGCCGCTGCTTACAAACTAGTTGATGAAATCGCGCCACAGCTAAGTGGTCGAACCAGCGGACACGTTCGCGTTGAACGAACACGTTTGCGAGTCGGCGACGGCGCTCAAATGGCAATCATCGAGTTTGTTGACGATATTAAACCAATGCCAAAGGAAGGAAAATAAGATGAAGACTTACTCACAAAAACCATCTGAAGTTTCTCGCCGTTGGGTATTGTTTGACGCTAGCGAATTACCACTTGGACGTCTGGCTACAGAAATTGCCAAGCATTTGACTGGTAAATACAAGCCAACTTACACTCCTCATATTGACGGTGGCGACTACGTAGTTGTTATCAATGCTGCGCAGACGGTTGTTACTGGATACAAGGAAACTGACAAGTATTACTATCGCCACAGTGGTTTCCCAGGTGGAATTAAGGAAACGCAATTCAAAGAAATGCGCGAACGCCACCCAGAGCGAATTATTGAAGAAGCTGTTAAAGGTATGTTGCCAAAGAACAAATTGCAAGCAGAGCGCCTAAAGCGTCTACGCATTTTTGCTGGCAGCGACCACGCTCACACAGCACAAACACCAGAGAAAGTTGAGGTGAAGTAATATGGCTGATACTTATTTCTACGGCTTAGGTCGACGCAAAAGTGCTTCAGCAAGCGTTCGATTGCTTCCTGGAAAAGGCACTATCACTATCAACGGCAAACCTGCCGCTGAGTACCTGGATGGCAACAAAACCCTTCTAGCAGAAGTAACCGATCCACTTGCAATTGTCAGCAAGCAAAAAGAATTCGATGTTACTATCCTAGTTAAGGGTGGCGGCTTAGCTGGTCAAGTTGATGCTATCAAGCTTGGTATCGCAAAAGCTTTGACTGCAGCTCATGCCGACCTGCGTCCAGTTCTAAAGAAGGCTGAACTATTGAAGCGTGACCCACGCGAGAAAGAGCGCAAGAAGTATGGTCTTCGTTCTGCTCGTAAGCGCGAACAATTCTCTAAGCGTTAGTACAGAAAAGGCTATCACAAAATACTCCGTTTCACATGCAGGCGGAGTATTTTCGTAGTATACTAAAAATATGTTGGACAAGATTATTCATCGCTGGTTACGGATTCCGTATTCATTGAACGTGCATTATTTTTCTCGTCCGGAAAAACCGAAAGCGACGATTTTACTTATTCATGGATTAGGCACATCCTGGAAAACATGGACGCCGCTGGAGCCGTATTTACCGAAGGATGCACGAGTTATAGCAATTGACATGCTGGGATTTGGCAATTCGCCCAAGCCTGATTGGAAGTCCTACAACGCCCACGACCAAGCCGCAAGCATCGTCGCCACTTTGCGCAGGGAATTCATAAATCACGTCGATATCGTCATCGGCCATTCTATGGGCTCACTGGCCGCGGTAGAGCTCGCCAAGCAATATCCAAAGTTAAGCAAGTCGCTGATTTTGTGTAGCCCGCCGATATATTATCCGAGGGTCGACGAAAAAATTCATCATCCAGAGAAGATTTTGCGTGCGCTTTATGAGTTTTTCAATAGTCATCCGCGCAGTTCGAAACGCTTTTTGCAATTTGCTGATCGGCACAATATTTGGCCTGACGCTGGATTTAAGGCTGATGAGGTTACCTCCGAGTCGTTTTTAATCGCCCTAAACACCGCGATTATCAATCAGACGACAATGAATGACATCGCTAAGCTCACTCTTCCGATTGCTATTTTGTCGGGAAAACTTGACCCACTGATCGTAGAGAGAAACCTGAAGAAATTAGCAAAAGATCATAACAATATCACTCATACGTCAATGGCAACTCAGCAGCATGAAATAACCGATAAATATGCGAAGAAGCTATCGGAAATTATGAAAGATTATTTGGCAGGAAAATATTCACCAAAAACGAGTCATCCTATAACAAAGTCCAAACGAGAAAGTTTATGATTGAAATCGAATCCAAATTTAAATTAGCGTCTGATATTACTCGCGATAATCTCATCGCCATGCTAAAAAGCCGATTCATCGCGCCCATCTCAAGCAAACGCCAAATTGATACAGTATTTTTATTGCCCGAGCAAGTTGACGCGCCAATTGTTCCTGGCTCAAAAATTATGCGAGTGCGCGATGTTCTTAATCCGGAAACTGGTGAGTTGCAGCGGAGCTTGATGACGCTGAAGGTCGAGGGACAGACAAAGCTAGTGTCTGATGAATATGAATTTGCGGTTGATGACGGAAATGCGGCGCGCCAAATGCTCACAGCGCTGGGCTGGCAAGAAGTTGTCACGGTTGATAAGGTTCGCCTTGAATCAAAAACCAAAGATTACACAATTTGCATTGATGAAGTTGCTATGCTTGGGTTATTTATTGAGTTGGAAGTTTTGACCGAAGATAGTGCCGACGTAAAAAATATTCAGCAGCAAATGTGCAATTTTCTGAAAAGCCTGGATATCGACGGCAAATTATGGAAAATTCCGTACGACACAAGCATTAGAAATCTGTATCTAAAAACAGATACTTGATTAAATTTAGGAGGTCTTATGTCGGTTAAAATTAAAAGATCCAAAAAAGACATATCGGCTGTCTTTACGCGCGTGAAAAATAAATTAGCGCTAGTGCTTGCGGATAGTTCGCAAATTCATCATGTCGGCAGTACCGCGGTACTTGGTTTGGATGGTAAAAATATCCTAGATATCCTTATTTCTGCTAAAGATAGCGAACACATGAACGAGCTGCGGGACAAATTGGTAGCAATTGGATATTTTCCTTCATTAAATCCAAGTTCCCGTCAAGGGTATATCTTCCTGGCGTCCCGACAAGAAGAAACTGGCGAGGGCGATATTCATATTCACCTCGCGGTCGCGAATACTGAAACGCACGATAACTTCTTAATTATCAGAGATTATCTAAGGTCTCACAATGACGAAGCTGATCAATATTCAAAGATAAAATATCAATATGCCAAGCAAGCAAATTACGACAGGTCAGCGTATAAAAAACTTAAAGCAGCTTATGTCGATAAGTTATTGCAACGTGCCAGGCAGTGGAAAAATGGCGGCTAATCTCCTCATTCATATTCCGTACGACACAAGCATTAGAAATCTGCAAAATAACGTTAGTTAGCGTATACTTATTAGTATGAAACAAGAAAATAGTCCAATTTATTTTATTACTTCCAATCACAGCAAATTCACCAGCCTTCAAGAACTCCTCCAGCCGCTTGGTGTTGATTTAAGACAGCTTGATTATGATTTTGACGAAGGACGAGGGCTGGATATTCAGACGATTGCCAAAAGTAAATTATCTCAAGCCAAGAAAGCGTTTCCGAACAAGCGCCTGGTCGTTGACGATCGCGGTTTCTTCATCCCGGCGCTGAAAGGTTTTCCGGGGCCGTTTGTTAAATTGCTACTGAACAGCTTTAGTTATCCCGGCATTATCAAGTTGATGAAAGGCGAGACTGATCGTCGAGCTATTTTTTCTTTTGCGGTTGGCTATTTTGACGGCGAAAAAGACCACATTTTCGTAGCCAACGAAGAGGGATTTATCGTTGACGAGCCACGCGGTGATAATCTCCATGGCTGGACGGAATTGTTATATATTTATGGACATCCGAGCTTTCCTGGTCGCAGTTTGGCAGAATTGAACGACGAAGAATGGCAGGAATATCTGACGATAATTGAGAAAGTTGATGGGCTCGCGATGTTAAGGGATTATTTAATAGATGCATGAAAACTGATAATAACCATGTCCAACAGGCTGTCATTGCTCGTGAAATAGTAGACCTTTACCGAAATTCGCCAGATAAATATGAGGTAGCGGAGTCTCTTAGCTCGTTATGTTTTGCAATGGCGAGATTGACTGACTGCGATAAAGTTGACTATCCAACAATTGACTGGGATGATTTAGCAAGTAACTTTGATGGCATAGCAACATCCCAAAGTGATGTATCAGCCATACGAAAGATAGAAAATGATATAGCGTCTACATATAAAAAATCTTTAAAGATTATAAAGCAACAACTAAGCTGAGCTAGGAAGAA
>CAUUUJ010000025.1:0-9192 GCA_963548315.1 uncultured Candidatus Saccharibacteria bacterium
TTTTCTAAGGTCGATTACTTGCCAGTAAAATGATATAATTATATCAGTATGAAAGTTAGCTTAAATCTTATAAAACAATTGATTAATTTTGAGTTGCCGCCAGTTGATGAGTTGGTGTCACGGGTAAATCAGCAACTTGGTGGTGTTGAGGAAGTGATTGACCTGAAGGCCAAATATGGTGGCGCGCGCATTGTGCGAGTTGTTGAGTGTGAAAAACACCCGAATGCGGATCGTTTGAGCGTGACTAAAATTGACGATGGTGGCGTGGCGGACGTTCCAAGGGATGACAATGGTTACGTGCAAGTGGTTTGTGGTGCGCCGAATGTTCATGCTGATATGTGGGCAATTTGGTTGCCGCCAAAAAGTACCGTCCCAGCAAGTTTTGATGACGCCGAGCCGTTCGTGCTGGATGCGCGACCGCTGCGTGGAATCTTAAGTCAGGGTATGCTGGCGGCGGCTGACGAGCTGGCGATTGGTGCGGATCACGAGGGAATTATTGAGATCAATGAGCGTGATATTCCGGCTGGCGTTACGCTTCAGGCTGGCGCGAGCTTTGCGGAAGTGTTTGGGTTGGACGATTACGTGCTGGAAATTGAGAATAAGATGTTTACACACAGGCCGGATTGTTTTGGGCAACTTGGTGTGGCGCGTGAAATTGCTGGTATTTTTCATCAGCAGTTTAATAGTCCTGACTGGTATAATGCTATTCAAGAATTCGCAGATAGCGATGGCTTAGAGCTTGAAGTGTTTAATGAAGCTGATGAGCTTGCGCCCGCATTCTCTGCGATTGCTATAAAAAATGTAGATATTCATCCAAGCCCGTTGTGGTTGCGGTGCCAATTAGTCGCAATGGGCGGCAAGCCAATTAACAATATTGTTGATGCAACGAATTATGTGATGTTTATGACGGCGCAGCCGACTCACGCTTATGATTATGACAAGTTGCGCGGACATAAACTTGGCGTGCGAATGGCGCGCGATGGCGAAAAAGTCGGTTTGCTTAATGGCAAGGAGTATGAATTGACGGCTGACGATATTGTGATCGCTGATGGTGAAGGTGTGATTGGGCTAGCGGGAATTATGGGCGGCGCTGACACGGAAGTTTCGGCTGAAACGAAGAATATTGTCCTTGAATGTGCCAATTTTGATATGTACGCACTGCGACGTACGGCTATGCGTCACGGAATTTTCACCGACGCCCTGACCAGGTTTAATAAGGGGCAATCGCCAGCACAAATTGACCCTGTCTTAAAATGGTTAATTGGTATGGTTGGTGGTGTTCAAGCTAGTCCTATGCTATTTAAGAATCATTCTTCATTGCGACAAGTGTTGGTCGATGGCAAGCGCTGGCACGGTGGATTGTTGATTCCTAAAAGGTTTATCGAAGAACGTCTGGGTGTTGACTTTGCCGAGAATGAGATTGAGGCACTACTAAAGAATGTTGAATTTATCGTTGACGATGGTAATAAATATGGCGAAGCTGGCGTGATGGTTTACAGTCCATTTTGGCGAACAGATATTGAGCTTCCTGAGGATATCGTTGAGGAAGTTGGGCGATTATATGGCTTTGATAGATTGCCGCGTCATTTGCCAGAGCGAAGCATTAAGCCTGCGCCGAAGAATGAGCGTCGTGAATTGAAACAGAGAATTCGCCAAAGTTTGTCGCGAGCTGGAGCGAATGAAGTTTTGACGTATAGCTTTGTTCATGAGCGAGTTTTGAAAAATTCTGAGCAAGATCCGAGCCGTGCGTATCGCTTGAGTAATGCGCTTAGTCCAGACTTGCAATATTACCGAATTAGCATTTTGCCGAGTTTGTTGGATAAAGTTCACGCCAATATAAAATCTGGGCATGACGAATTTATGTTGTTTGAAATTGGCAAAATTCATGATAAGAAATTAGGATTTAACGATGAGAATTTGCCGATTGAAAAGACTTTCATTGACGGAGTTTATGCGAATAAAAAACCTCAAGCTGGCGCGCCGTTTTATAAGGTGAGGAAAATTGCTGAAAGGCTGATGAAAGATTTGAGTGTTGAGGTTGATTTTGTGAAGATTGCGGAATCTGACAGCGACGTTCCAGCGCCATTTGATGCGGAGCGCAGCGCTTGGATTGTGGCGAAGAACGGCGACAATTTGGGAATTATTGGCGAGCTGGTTCAGTCTGCCCGACGCAACTTCAAATTGCCAGATTACACGGCAGCGTTTTCTATTGATATTGAAAAATTGCAGGAAAATCTGAGTAAAAATCAGGGCTATAATTACCAGCCGTTAAGTCGTTTTCCGTCGACCGCCAGAGATATTTCATTGAAAATGGATTCGAATGTTGATTATGCGAAGGTTTATGCTTGCGCTGAAGAAGTTGCGAAAAAACACGGTGAGTTGCAAATTAACATAACGCCGATTGCGATATATCAGCCAAAAAATGACGATTCGACAAAAACTGTAACTTTGAATGTAAAGTTTACGAGCGCCGAGCGGACACTGGAAGATAGAGATATTGCGCCGATTATTGAGGAGATTGCCGCGATGGCTGCGGAAGAATTTGACGCCGCTCAGGTTTAACGTGATTTGTTGCGCTTGATAAAAATTGCTATAATTGAAAGGTAAATAAAGGAGGAATATGGCAACTACAAAAGGCCAGAGAATAGGTATTTGGGTTATTGCCGGCATGATGTTTTTGGGGACCGTTGGCGGATTTGTCGCTATGATGGTGGCGCCTGGAAATGAAGCCAAAGACCAAGCCGCGTTTAAGAAAGCTCAGGATGAATACACTAAGGCTACTGACGAACGAAAAAAGAAAGTAGAGGCTCAGGCTAATGAATTGAGCCAAAAATATTACGGCAAGTTTTCTGAGTTTAGCTCACGAGTTGGTGCGTTTGAAGCCGGTGGCGTGAAAGAGCTTGTTAAGGAAGATTTGGTTGAGGGCGAAGGTGCTGAAGTTAAGGACGACACCAAATTGGCTGTTTATTACATTGGTTGGAACGCTAAGGGTGAGATTTTCGATCAATCAATCGCTGACGGTAAGTTGAAAGCCCCGCTTAATATGGATGGCCCGGCAAATACTGCAGTCATTCAAGGCTGGAAAGAGGGGTTGATTGGTATG
This sequence comes from uncultured Candidatus Saccharibacteria bacterium, assembly GCA_963548315.1. GTDB lineage: Bacteria > Patescibacteriota > Saccharimonadia > Saccharimonadales > Saccharimonadaceae > Nanosynbacter. Next base: position 3,104 of record CAUUUJ010000025.1, read on the forward strand.
AAAATTGGCGGCGTGCGTGAATTAACAATCCCGGCCGACAAGGCTTATGGCAACAAAGCACAGGGTGATAAAATTCCTGCAAATTCTCCACTTAAGTTCGTGGTGATGGCTATTGAAAAACCGGCTGATATTCCAGAGCCGGAAATGCCAGAAGTGATGAAGCAATATTATCGATCGCGAGGTTTCAATGTCTAAAGATGTTATTATTGTTGGCGCTGGTCCAAGCGCGTTAACGGCGGCAATTTACTTGTCGCGCGAAGACGTCGACACGACGCTATATGAGCGTGGCGTGGTCGGCGGAATGGCGGCGATTACTGATCAAATTGATAATTATCCTGGATTTGCCGAGGGTGTTACGGGAATGAAATTAGCATCTGAATTGCAACAACAAGTGGAGCGATTTGGTGCGAAGATTGAGTATGGCGACGTGACGGAATTGAAGCAAGTTGATGGCGAGTTGGAGCTGACAATTGACGGTCAATCTGTCCGCGCGAAGTCAGTTTTGCTAGCGACTGGCTCAAATCACCGCAAATTAGGCGTTCCTGGCGAAGACGAATTATATGGTCGAGGCGTGCATTACTGTGCGACTTGTGATGGCGCGTTTTATCGGGATAAAAATTTAATCGTTGTTGGCGGTGGAAATTCTGCCGTGCAGGAAGCGATATTTTTGACGCGGTACGCTAGTCATATTGATCTGTTGGTTCGCAGTAAATTGCGCGCCAGTGATATTTTGCAAAAAGATTTGCAAAAGTATGTCGATGATGGAAAAATTACCGTTCACATCGGTGCGACGACTGATGAAGTTATTGTCAAGGACGATAAGTTTTACGGCGTTAAATCGACCCAAAACGGCGAGCAGAAAGAATTTACAGCCGACGGGTTATTCGTATTTATTGGGCTAATTCCGAACACACAATTCCTGACAAACTCGGACGTTGAGCTGGATTTGGGCGGACACATCATTACTGACGAACATTTGCGCACTAACATCCCTGGCGTTTTCGCTTCTGGTGATGTGCGCTCGGGAGCAACTATGCAAATCGCTTCAGCGGTTGGTGAAGGTGCGGTGGCAGCGCTGCAGATTCGTGAATATTTACAAGAAAAAGCCAGAGAGGAGTAAAAATGGCAGATTTTAATCAAATTTTAACACCTGGTGATGTCGAAAACGGCATCGTAAATGTAGTTGTTGAGATTCCACAGGGGTCAAGCCATAAAATTGAGTGGAACCGCGAGCTTGCAGTGATGCAGTTGGACCGTGTTGAGCCAGCTATTTTTGCAAAGCCAACAAACTACGGTTTCATTCCACAAACTTTGGATGAAGATGGCGACGAATTGGATGCGCTAATTATCACTGACGAACCGTTGACGACCGGTATTTTTATGGAAGCAAAAGTTATCGGCGTGTTGGAATTTGTTGACGATAATGAAGTTGACGACAAGGTTATCGTTGTGCCAGCCGACGACCGAAACACTGGCAACGCAATCAACTCACTAGAAGACCTACCTCCGCAATTGTTGAAGCAAATTGAGCACCACTTCAGTCACTACAAGGATTTGAAGAAGCCTGGCTCGACAGTAGTCAAGGGCTTTGGTGATGTAGAAAGGGCAAAGCAAATTATCCGCGAGTCAATTACTCGTTGGAACGAAAAATAAATCACGTTTGATTATTGATTAAAACCAAGAGACTGGCGAGCGCTACTTGTGTCGGAAGAACGAGGAAACGCCGCCAGTTAATTGTTGTAAAATGCCGTTTGAGCGGGACAATTGTAAGCGCAATTTATCTTTGGCGTGTGGTGTAATTATGACGTCCCGCCAATCTGGTTTCGGACGAGCGGATTTGCTTGTTAAGACTTCAATTGTGTCGCCGTGCTGTAATTTGTAATTGAACGGCTTCATTACGCCGTTGATCTTAAATCCGCTTGCACGCGCCGCGATATCGGAGTGAATTCGGTAGGCATAATCCAAGGGAAATGCCCCGCGAGGCAAATCATAAATGTCACCCTTTGGTGAGTACACGAAAATCCTGTCAGAAAACAGCTTCATTCGGAATTTGTTGGAGTCGAACCGTTTTCCTTCGCTAATTAAGGCAGCAGCCTCCTGAAGTTCGCGAATCCACGATAAATCGGCTGGCATAGTTCCGATTTTTCCTTTTTTATAGGCATCAGTCAATTTTTGCTCATTATAGTGGAAGCTGGCGGCTAAACCACGCTCGGCATATTCGTGCATTTCTTTGGTTCGAATCTGGAATTCGACGATTTGTCCGCTCGGAGTTTGTACGGTTGTGTGCAGACTTTGATAGCCATTCGGCTTTGGATTGGCAACGTAATCTTTTATTCTTTCATACATCGGCTGATACATATCGTGTAAGATTCCCAGAACCAGATAGCCGGTCGATAAATCGTCGACAATTATCCTCAGGGCAATCAAATCATAAATCTTATCAATATCGCCAACTTTGTCCAATTTCTTAAACAGACTATAAACGCTCTTAACGCGTCCGTCCATCTGAAAAACTAGCTTTTCCGCCTTCAGTCGCGCTTCAACTTCGCGGCGAACGTGATCCAATTTTCGTTGCGATTTTTTCAGTCGACTGTCCATCAAATTTTTGGTTTCTTGAAAAGCTTTCGGCATCAAATATCTAAAGCTCAGCTCTTCCAATTGAACGCGAACTCGCCCCATATTCAGGCGGTCAGCCAGCGGCGCAAAAACCTCAATTGTCTCTCTGGCAATTTTTTTCTGCTTTTCTGGCGTCATAAATTGTAGCGTTCGCATATTGTGCAGGCGGTCGGCTAGCTTGATAATTATCACGCGCACATCTTCGCCCACGGCAATCATCAATTTGGTCAAATTATCCTTCGTGTGTGGCAAATAACTATCCAAATTTCGCATTCCGGCGCGAGCTTGCGAAACTTTGGTTACGCCATCCACCAGAAACGCCACGTCGCGTCCAAACAAACTCTCCAAATCGTCCAAAGTTGCGTCGGTATCTTCGACAGTATCGTGCAGAACTCCCGCCACAACCGTATCGATGTCCATGCCCCATTCAATCAGAATTCCCGCTACCGCCAATGGGTGATTAATGTAGGGTTCGCCACTTTTGCGCTTTTGTCCAGCGTGCTTTTCCGTGGCGTAATCGATTGCGCTCGCTAAAACCAATACTGGCACTTCGTCGTATTTTTGCTTAGCAATTGACAATAACTCTTCGCGCGTCATATTTATATTATACAACTTTGTAGTATAATTAAGAAAAGCTAAAGCGAAAATATATAACAGGGAGGGCGATATGGCTGTAACGAGAATAGCAATTAACGGCTTCGGGCGAATCGGACGCAATGCGTTTAAGATTGCGAACGAGCGAAGCGACTTGGAAATTGTTGCGATCAATGATTTAACTGACACGAAAACTTTGGCGTATTTGTTGAAGCATGATAGCAATTACGGCGAGTACGGACGTCAAGTTGATTTTACGGAAAACGAGCTGATTATTGAGGGTAAGTCGGTTAAGGTGTTAGCTGAGAAAGACCCAGAAAATTTGCCTTGGCGAGATTTGAATATTGATGTGGTGATTGAATCGACGGGATTTTTCACCGATAAAGATGGCGCGAGTAAGCACTTAACGGCTGGCGCAAAGCGTGTGGTTATCAGTGGTCCGACGAAGTCTGAGGGAGTCGATACGATTGTTTTGGGAACTAACGATGACAAGGTAAAAAACGCGACGCCAATTGTTTCTAATGCTAGCTGCACGACTAACTCTCTGGGCGCGGTTATGGCGATTTTGGACGCGGAATTTGGTGTTGAAAAGTCAATGCTAACGACGGTGCATAGTTATACGGCTAGTCAAAAGCTTCAGGATGCGCCATCCAAGGATCTTAGAGAAGGTCGCAATGCCGCCGAAAACATTGTCCCGACTACGACTGGCGCCGCAATTGCTGTAACTAAAACCTTGCCGCAATTAACTGGAAAGTTTGACGGACTTAGCGTGCGCGTACCGACTCCAGTGGTGTCGCTTAGCGACGTGACGGCGCTTCTGCGACGTGATGTGACTGTCGAGCAGGTAAATGACGCGTTCAAAAAAGCCGCCCAGAGTAATTTCTATCAAGGCATTTTGGGTGTTTCTGAGGAACCTTTGGTGAGTCGCGACTTCATTGGCAATTCATATTCTGGAATTGTTGATCTTCCGTTGACGAAGGTAGTTGGCGGTAATCTGATCAAGGTTATGGTCTGGTATGACAACGAATGGGGCTATTCTAACCGGCTGGTTGAACTGGTGGCGGATGTGGCGTATTATCTGAAAAAGAGTGAATAAGGCCATCTTCCAAAAAGGAAATAACCCCGCACCGTGGTGGTGCGGGGACGCCGGGATTTTCGGCGGTTTTACAGAATATTTATCTTAGCGCGCCTTCTGCTGGCGCGGCGCCTCAATCTTCTCCGAAGCAGGACGAGAATCTCTCGTCCTGCTTCAAGATTTCAAGTGATGGGCTTCTGACGAACGAAGGTTCGTCAGAGATATCACTGCCCGGGACCTCCGCGTATATTGTGTCGGTTTGCCTGTCAATGACAAACCGAATCCTACAACTGCCGGCCGAGGCCATGATTACCCCTGCGGCTTCCCCCGAGTCATTGATGGGGACGGGGTCGGTGAACCCCGCCTTGACAAGGTCCTGAGTCCAGACGTCGCTGACGTCTGCACATCCGGTCAACCCGGTCAACCCGAACACGGCAAGCAGCAGAATAATGAGTGTACTACGAGCAGTAGACACGATTTCTCCTTTCAGAGAAATTTTGAGGTGCGGCCTTTCAGAACCGCGACCTCAACCGGGGTGAACTCCCCGGTTAGTTGCTTTTCACGGTTTGAAAAGCTGATATATATATCATACCAGCCGCGAAATGTCAATACTTTTTGTCAAATAGCTATACCCTACCTCTGATAAAATACCTAACTTTTCCTTGCAAAAATCACCGAAAATGCTTATACTAAAATTATGAAAATCTATCTCGGATCTGACCATCGTGGCTTTATTTTGAAGGAAAAAGTTTTTGCCTATTTGGTTAAGAATGGCTATGACGTTCAAGACGTCGGCGGTGTAGAATTAAATCCTGATGACGATTTTCCGCAATTCGCACAGGCGGCGGCGTTAAAGGTTATTGGTGATGATAGCAAAGATCCGCGTGCGATATTAATTTGCGGCGGCGGACAAGGAATGTGTATGGCGGCGAACCGATTCAAAGGAATTCGTGCCAGTGTGATTTGGGATGCGTTTGAGGCAAAGATGACGCGCCAAGATAACGATTCAAATGTTTTATGTTTGCCGGCGCGAGTTTTGGAAGATAACGAATCGGCGTGGAAGGGAATTGTGGAAACATGGCTGAACACTCCTTATGCGAATGCCCCGCGGTTTAATAGGCGTAATGCGCAATTGGATGAATTGTCATGAGTAATTCTGTAATCGCACCAGCAATTTTGGCAGAAAATGCCGAACAATACAAAGAGCAAGTTAATAAAATAACTGGGCTTGTTGAGCGTGTGCATATTGATATTTCTGATGGTGAATTTGCTCCGACATTGACAGTTGGAATTCCAGAATTATGGGCGCCAGAGGGTTGGATGATTGATATCCATGCAATGGTTAATGATGTTGCTGAGTATGTTCCAAAGTTGATTGCCTTAAGGCCGCATATGATTATTATTCATGCAGAGGCGACGGGAGATGTGAAGACTGCGCTTATGCAGATTCGCCAAGCTGGAATTATGGCGGGATTAGCGCTACTAAAGCCAACGGTTCCGCGAACGGTTGAGGAATTGATAAAAATAGCAGATCACGTAATGATTTTTAGTGGCGAGTTGGGGCGATTTGGCGGAACTGCTAGTCTTATGCAGCTAGAAAAAATACGACTCATTAAGGCTATTAATCCTAGTGTTGAAATCGGATGGGATGGTGGAGTGGCTGTAGATAATGCGTACAGTTTGGTTCAGGGCGGTGTTAACGTTCTGAACGTTGGCGGCGTTATTCAGAAATCGTCAGATCCTCGCGCTATTTTCTCCAGATTGCAGCAGGAGATTAATAAAACGAGCGTGCTTTAATGAATGC
>CAUUUJ010000026.1:0-7771 GCA_963548315.1 uncultured Candidatus Saccharibacteria bacterium
AGGTTAATATTCAATTGCTATTATATCACTAAATGACTTATATTGCCAATCTCACCACTAATAAATCATAGCAATTGCTATTCCGCCAGCAATTCCTCAAGCTCTTCTGGGCTAGAAATCAAAACATCGCGCGGCTTAGAGCCGTTCTGCGGACCGATAATTCCCCGCTCCTCCATCTCTTCGATGATTCGCGCTGCTCGTTGATAACCAATTCCCAGGCGCGTTTGCAGCATACTCGTTGAGGCTTTGCGACGCTCAACCACCACACGAACCGCGTCCTTAAACTTATCATCACCACCTTCCGACAAGTCCATCACGACGCCGCCCTTGCCGTCCAATTGAACTGGCTGAGCCACCACTTCGTCGTTGTACTGCGGAGCCATCTGCATACGCAAATGATCGGCAATTTTATTCACCTCATCATCTGTCACCCAGGCACCCTGAATACGTTTTGGCTTGCTCATACTTGTTACGTAAAATAACATATCTCCTTGACCCAATAATTTCTCAGCGCCAGATTGGTCTAAGATCGTAATACTGTCAACCTGGCTAGCCACCGTAAAGGCAATGCGCGCCGGCACGTTTGCCTTAATCAAACCAGTAATCACGTTCACACTAGGGCGCTGTGTTGCCAGCACCAAGTGAATACCAACCGCTCGAGACTTCTGCGCCAAACGAACAATTAACGTCTCAACATCCTTTTTAGCCATCATCATAAGGTCAGACATCTCATCCACCACAATCACAATATATGGCATCGATCCATCTTCATGCTCCTGAACATTGCCATTTTCATCAGCAATCGCAATCTTCTTAGCGCGAGACTGCAGCCTCTTGTTGTATTCCTTAATATTACGGATTTTCTCGCCCGCCAACAACTTGTAGCGTCGCTCCATCTCATTCACCGCCCACTTCAAGGCTGAAATGGTCTTCTCTGGTTCATTAATAACTGGCGTAAGAAGATGCGGAATATCAGCATACGGTGCCATTTCGACCTGCTTCGGGTCAACCAAAATCAACTTCATATCACTCGGGCTATTACGGTACAGCAAGCTACACAGCAAAGTATTAATCATAACAGACTTACCAGAACCCGTTTGTCCAGCAATCAACAAATGCGGCATCTTCCCTAGCTCGCCCACAACAACTTGACCAGATATATCTTTACCAATTCCAAAACTTAAAGGATCACGAGCAGCAGCCCACTGTTTTGACGACAACGTACTTCGTAGTCGCACCTCGGCAGCCTTACGGTTAGGTACTTCAATACCAACCGCTCGCTGACCAGGAATCGGCGCCTCAATCCTTAAACTTTGTGCTGCCAAATTAAGCGCAATGTTAGTTTCCAGCGCCGTAATTCGCGTCAATTTAACCCCACTTGGCGGTCTTAAGGTGTACTGCGTAACTTTTGGACCAACATTAATGTCGCCCATCGCCGCCTCAATATTAAATTCAGCCAGCGTATCGTGAATTATTTGGGCGTTCTGGCGTGTATCTCCAGCGTCAGCACCGCTTTCGTTCTTCTCTAATAGATCCAAGCTTGGCGCTTCCCAATTTGGATCACGAGTCGCCACCAAAGCCTGCTCTTCATTGACCTTCTCTGGCTTCTCTACTTTCTTTAATAAACTCTTTTTCTCTTTGGCTGTATCAATTATTGGCACACCAGCGTTCAGCTTAATTTCTCCCAGGTCCGTCTTTTTCTCTTCTTCCGTCGGCTGAGCAATTGATGCCTTCTTCATAATAGAACGATTATTATCGTCTTCCTTAGTATTACTCTTAATCATCTCCCAAAGTTTACTGAAAACCGTAAACGGTGACGTTTGAGTAATAAATAGAACTGTTATAAACGCCAAAACCATATAAATAATCACAGCAATTGCCGAATCTACCATTTTCAAGGTTGCCGTATTCAATATATCGCCCACAAATCCACCAGAATTCGGATGCGAAGCCGTCTTCATTAGCCCAAACAATCCAGAAAACCACACAATTTCCAGAATTGCCGCAAATTTCACCACTGCAGGTAATTGATTCTCTTCTGCTCGGAAAGTCTCAACCGCCAAATAAATCAGCAATATCGGCAAGGCGTACGCGGTGTAACCAATTGTTTTTACAGTCGCCATATCAATCCATTGTAAAACCGGACCACCGACGCCAAACCACGATACGACGAGTAGCAGCGACAAAAGAATAAGCATCACCGCGCCAACTTGCGACCAAAAACCCGCCGGCAAACTATGCTGCGGCTTGGCTGGTGCGGATTTTTTCGTGCTCTTTCGCTTTTTTGCCATAATCGTTTTTATTATACACTGATTTTACACTTATTAACAGATATAAAAATCAATTTAATACGCCTAGTATTATAGCATAATTAACCAGTAAAATCAATCTAGAACCCTAGTACGGACGAGTATTCTGCCGCTCTCTGGCTTTTGTGTCGTTTGCTTCCGTATCTGGCACTTGGCGCTGCGGGAAACGACGACGCGGCGCAGTCGGAAGAGTCATCTTTGGCTCGTCTGAGGCAGGTTTTTTACCGCGCGCTGGCGATTTCACAGCAGAATGCGTTGGCGTAGCTGCCGACTTAACAGACTTCAAGCCACCAACTTCATTTATCACTGGAATGACAATCGGTGTTCGGCGAGTCTGATCGTACAATATATGCGTAATCTCATCTTTAATTTCTTTTTTGATCACATCCAAATCATATTTGCCAGAAAAACTACGCGCCGCTTTTTGCTTCAAGTATTGACGAATCATATTCATCAATTCTTCAGAGTCGCGCAAGTAAATAAATCCGCGAGAAATAATGTCTGGGCTAGTCAATAATCGTCCCGTGCCACGCTGTACGGTCAACACCACAACGAACATTCCTTCTTGCGACATGTGAATGCGGTCTTTCAACACAACCTCAGAAACAACAGCGCCAGTATCATCATACATTACGCCACCAACGTGAATTCGCCCAGCCTTCTTTGCTTGCCTTTCAATATCAATCTCAATAATATCTCCAGCATCGCACACAAAAATATTCTTACGAGGAATTCCACATTCCTTTTCCGCCAACCGAGCATTATGCACCAACATATGGAATTCACCGTGAATTGGCATGTAATAAGTTGGGTTAAGCGCATTGATCAATTTGACGTGATCGTCATAATAGCCGTGACCCGACAAGTGCAGCGGACCGACACCTGTTAAGTGGGTTTTACCATTCTGAATAACATCAGAACCTTCACGCATCAGACCATCAACCGTTCGCACCACGCTTTTTTCATTGCCAGGAATTGGATTTGAGCTAAACACCACAACGTCCGAACCCTTAATTTTCATATATTTATGAGCCCCCGTCGCCATGCGATTTAAGACAGCATTAAATTCACCTTGCGAGCCAGTACAAACTACAGCAATTTGATTATCTGGCAATTTAACAATATCTTCCATCTTCATAATGGTGTCTTTAGGAATCTTAATTGTCCCCGAACGCAGCGCCACCTCTAGGTTTTGGATCATCGAGAATCCAGCAAATGCCACCTTGCGTCCGTGCTTATGCGCCTCTTCCAAAATTAATTGCAAGCGATGCACCTGCGACGAGAAGCAGCTTAAAATTACTCGACTATTACTAAACTTATCCATCACCTGACCGATGGAATACTGAATGTCAAACTCCGTGTGCGTGTGCGTGCCAGCCGACTCACAGTTGGTCGACTCGTTCATAAACATCAAAATGCCTTCTTTTGAAGCCACTTCTGTAAGTCGCTCAAGGTCAAACTTCTGACCGTCAACTGGACTTTCCTCAAATCGCCAGTCACCAGAATCGACAATCACACCCATTGGAGTTCGAATAATTACCGCTGTAGAATCAGGAATTGAGTGGTTAACTCGCACCAACTCGATTGAAAAATGCTTAGAAACTTGAACAATTTCGTGACTCAGCGGATCCATCACTCGATAATCCGGCTTAAAATCCACTTCTGAATCGTCCATCGTTCGATCAAGCATACCAATCGTAAACTTAGAGCCATAAACTGGCGCTGGAATACGATGAATGAAGTGACGGAACGAACCAATGTGATCAAGGTGTCCGTGCGTAAAAACATGCGCCTTAATCTTGTGCTTATTCTCTTCCAGCCAAGTAATATCCGGCGTGATGTAATTGATGCCTGGATAATCACTGCCTGGGAACAAAAAGCCCATATCTACGATGATAATCTCATCATCATATTCGATGGCGTTCATATTCTTACCAATTCCCATTTCGCCCACACCACCAATCGGAATAATCCGAAGTTTCGGCTGACCACCGCGAACGGGTTTTGGTTGCATTTTGGCGCTAAACTGCTCACCGCCATATCCGTTGTAAACTGACTTGTTTACCGGAATATCAATCAAGTGCTGTGAAGCCCTGAGATTAACATTCTCGCTCGTTCGTCGCTGAGCTCGGAAAACCTCACCCTTACGAGTAGTTGTGCTATTCAAAACTGCATTGTTGCTTTTCTTTGACTGCGGACGCTTATTGGCGTCGTCTTTTTGCGGTGTTGATAGTCGCCGCTGACCCATATTGTTATACTCCTTTTTTATTACAATATAATTCAAAAACCAGGTATAGAGGTGAACTGATGTAAATTCCTCTAGTTAGTACTCTTATATTAGCAAACCACTCATTTTTTGTCAAAGAACAATGTTTTATAACAGAGGTCAATTAATCATCGCCATCAACCGACGTGTGTGCAAATTTACGCTTGCCACGATAAGCGAAGAAGCCGATTGTCAATAAATTAGCCACCAATAAGAATCCAACCAAAACCCACATACTGCCGCCGTAAAATGTGTTATCTAGCCCGCCCGAAATAGCCTGGCGCAATGCGCGAATCGAGTAAGTCATCGGCACTAGCGGATTAATTGCTTGGAAGAATCCGTTGGCAGTTTGGATTGGGAATGTTCCCTCGCTGGAGCCCAATTGAAGCACCAAAAGAATCATCGCTAGGAATCGCCCTGGATTGTCCAAAACAATCACCAAAAGCGACACAATCGACATATACGCAAACGACGTCAGATAAATTGCCCCGATAAAATGCGCTGGATGCTCTGGAGTTAGCCCTAAGAAAAACACCATCACCAACATCAAAATCGTTGCTTGCATAAAGGCTGCCACGCCAGCCACCGAAGCTTTAGATAGCCACCAACGAATCGCACTTTCTTGCTCGGAAAAAGTTTTGCGAATCGGATAAATAACGTTCAGGACAATTGCCCCAACGAACAAACTTAGCGACAAAACATACGGCGACAAAGCGTAACCATAATTCGGAACATTACCCTTTTCAGTCATTTCCGACTTCACTGGATTTGCAATTTGCTGCTGAGTCGTAGCGCCAGTTGGTTGAATTTTTATGCGATTAGAGGCGTCCGCCAATTTATTCGCCAGCGTATCTGCGCCGTTTGCCAGTTGCGAAGTTCCATCAATTAACGCGCCCGAGCGACTTTCTAATAAACTCGCGCCATTCGCCAATTTTTGACTGCCCGATTTTGCTTCGTTTAAGCCGTTTGTTAAGCTTGCCGAGCCCGCCAACAATTGATTATTCGCAAATCGCAAGCTGTTGTAGCCGTTAAATGCGGTGATTGCGTTTGGTGTCAATTGATTCACGCCGTTATTTAATACAGAAACTCCAGCCTGAAGTTGCGTTTGCTGCGCCAATAATTGCTGAGTTAGCGCTTGAAGATCTTCACGTAGCGTCTCCATCTGCGCGCTAATTGTCTGAATTTTCGTGAATGCTTGAGAAATATTGCTGATTTGCGGCAAACTTATCGTCGTAGAATCGCTACCAGAAGCGGCTGCTTGCGCGCCCAAGGTCCGCAAAGTGCCGCCCGCCGCCAACAAGTCGGATTCCGAATCTTTCATTGTTTTCTTCAAAGTTTGCGCGTCCGTTTCTACCTTGTTTTGTTGAGCCACGAGCACTGGCGATGGATTCCTCACGCTGGCGTTTAACTGATTTATGCCAGATTGTAATTGTTTCATGCCGTCAGATAATTGTGACAATTGCGATTCAGTCGGCAAATTGTTCGACAATTGCCCCAACCCCGCCTGCAGTTTACGAGAGCCGTCGCTAAGTTGCGCCAAGCCGCCAGCCAAGGATTGCTGGTTTACCGCCAACTGTTTAACGCCGCCAACGTATGTTTGTGTGCCAGATTGCAATCGCCCTAATCCGTCGTGCAAAGTTGATGCGCCGTTAGCTGCCGTATCTAGCCCTATTCCAAGCTTGTCCAAATTCTCCAAAATTCCCTTAGCGTACGCCTGAGTGATTTGCTCAGACACCGAAGATTTGACCTTGGCGGCAGCTTGATTACTGACTAGCGAACCAATATAGTTTTTCGCTGGCGTGGTCGTAAAATTAATAACCGCTTGCTGAGGTTCAGATTTGGTAATTGACGCCGCTTTCTGCGAAAAATCGGACGGAATAGTTACCACTGCATAAAAATGCCCGCTATTCACGCCTTCGTCTGCTTGTTGTTTACTGACAAACTCCCAGCCCAAATCGTGATTATCTTTCAGTTTTTTCTCGACAGATTCGCCGACATTCAGCGATTTGCCATTTAAGCTAGCGCCCTTATCTTCGTTCACAAACGCCACCGGCAAGTTTTTTGTTTGTCCGTACGGATCCCAAATTGAGCCTAGGAAAAATCCACTATACAAAATCGGGATAAACGAAATCACAGCCATAGATATCAGCAATATTTTATTATTAAACAAATGCTTCCACTCGGCTTGTAACATCTTATTTTTAATCATGTGCGACCTCCTTTGCGACATCTTCCAACGTCACAGTTTTCAAATATTCACTCCACTTTTCCTGCGCTTCAGAAAAAACCTTTTCTATCATATTCATGCCAATTTCCACCTGGCGAGGACGTGATTGAAAAACTCTCTCAACAATTCCCTGAGGTTGGAAAAATGGCGATTCTCCTTCAATTGCAAGGACAACATCATGCAACGTAACTTCGTTCATTTTTCTCGCTAAAATAAATCCGCCACCAGTTCCCTGTGTTGAAGTGATTAGCTTTGCTATTACCAATTTCCGACTAATTTTCTTCAAGTACGTCGGCGAAACCAGCATCTTTTCTGCCAGCGCGTCATTAGTTACCGGCGTCGTCCTTTTCGGATCCGCCAGAATTGCCATAACGCAGCACGCCTGTTCAACAGCTCCCGATAATCTCATACAAATCCTTTCTCGACTTAGATATAATAGATATCGACTATCCACTATACTACATCTGAGAAACTTTTGCAAGTAATCGCCTAATTAAGCGTCGCTGCTCTTCTTCACAAATTCCACAGCCTGAATAAAATCGTCAATTAAAGTCTGGCGCATACCGCCGTTATAAAGCGCGGCTGCCGGATGATACAATGGAATCACTACGAATTCAAGCTCATGCAGACGCACTTTACGTGGACGACCGTGTTCTTTACTGATCCGCAATCCTGGAATAAATCCGCCGCCACTGTGCCGCCCTAGGGTCAGAATGGCCTTTGGCTGGATGATTTCTAATTGCCTGAGTAAATATGGCCAAAATTGTCGCTTTTCCTCTGGCAATGGGTCGCGATTATTCGGCGGTCGATACTTAACAATATTGGTAATATATACATCTGACCGCTGTAAATTGGCAGACTTTAGCATTTCATCAAGGAATTTTCCCGCAGCACCGACAAACGGCTTGCCTTGTAAATCTTCATTCTTCCCCGGCGCCTCGCCAATAAAAACGATATCAGCATCAGGAT
>CAUUUJ010000027.1:0-7597 GCA_963548315.1 uncultured Candidatus Saccharibacteria bacterium
GCGGGCTGATCATGGAGGAAAATTGTGAAATCTTCACGATGTGGGCCAGCCGAAGTGAAGCCCGTAGCCATTTCATATTCGCGGGATTTTCCTAAGCGATTTAGTAGGGCTTGGTCGTAATTTTCCAGAGGTACAATAGCTCCATATTCGATGGATAATTGTGTGTCTTTTCCCGCCAAAGATTCGTATAAATTTTTTATGCGAGGCTCGTTTATCTGGAGAAACTTGGCTCGTTTTTGGGCAATGTTGGTCGCGTATTGGACAAATTTTATATCCCAAGCAAACAGGTTGTCGCGCCAAATTGATGAGTCTTCTTGGTGGGATTTTAAGAGTTCGTTGCGTTGTAAAAGAGTGCGATTGAAAGCTCTTAAATCCGTGTCGTATTTGGGGTCAAGTCGGGCAATTAAGCCATCCAGAAAGTCGCGTCGTCGGGACGGCGAAGAGGAAATTAATCTTAGTTCGCTTGGCTCAAACAAAACGACAGGCAAGCGGTTTTTTCTGGTTAAGACCTTTGATTTATTGTCATTGATGATGAATTCTTTGTTGATTTTTCCGGAAATTGAGTCTAGCTTAATACGTCGCTCGCCGAAATCGCCCTCCAGATGAACAATTGTTTGCGGAGCGTTCAGCGTCATACAATCGCTAAGGCTGCCCCGAAAACTACTGCCACGTAGCGCCACATAAACCGCCTCGAGCAGATTTGTCTTGCCGGTGCCATTTGGTCCAACGATTACCGTACCAGAATTGCTAAAAGTCGCTTCGTGCAGATGATAAGACCGGAAATTGTATAGCTTAATCTTAGAAATCACTCTGTTATTATAGCACGGGGCGTAAGGCGAAATTAGCAGACAAGACGCTTGAAGTTTGATATAATAACGGATAGATAAATTGGAGGAAATATGTTCGACACAAACCCTTATGAAGAAAAAATGAATACAGCGTTTAGCTTTTTTCAAGATGAATTGAAGAAGGTGCGAACGGGCAGGGCGCACGCTGGAATGCTTGACGGTGTTATGGTTGAAGCTTACGGCACAAAAATGCCGCTTAATCAGGTTGCAAACGTAACCGCTCCAGAGGCACAAATGCTGTTAGTTACGCCATTTGACCCAGGCAATATTACGGCAATTTCTTCTGCAATTCGCGATAACCAAAGCCTAGGTTTTAATCCGTCTGACGATGGGCGAGTGGTTCGCGTTCCAGTTCCAGCTCTGACTGAAGAGCGCCGCCATCAATTGGTGAAACAGGTTAGTGAGAAGGTCGAGGAGGCTCGAATTGCGATGCGTAATATTCGCCAAGATGCCCTTAAGGACGCTAAGCGAATGAAGGATAATAAAGAGTTGAGTGAAGATGATTTGAAGCGTGTAGAGAAAGAAATTGACGGCTTAATGAGTAAGATGCAGACGCAAATCGACGAGGCGTTTAAGGCGAAAGAAAAGGACGTCTTAACAGTTTAATGAGCGAAACTTTTGCCGACAAAGTGAAGGCGTTGAATTTGCCGTTGGATCAAATTATTGTTATTGGTAGCGGAATTTTGGATCAATTGGGGATTCGTCCAGCTGGTGATATTGATCTTGCGGCGAGTTCTGATTTGATGAAAAAGCTCTCTGAGGAAAGTGACGATTGGATTAAAAAGTTCGACGATAATCAGCGCTTTTATTTTGTAAAAGATGACGGTTCGGCCGAAGTTTGGGACGGCTGGGATTTTGATGGGCGGGCTGTTGGCTATGATGATTTGCTCGATTACGCAGTGGAATATGATGGCGTGAGGTTCGTCAATTTGGAGTTTTTATCTCAATGGAAAAAATGGCGTAGTCGTGAAAAAGATGTTCAAGATGTGAAATTGATTGATGAATGGAGGGCAAATAATGAGTGAAAATGCGAGTTTGCCGCGGCATATCGGGTTTATTGTTGATGGAAATCGGCGGTGGGCAAAACAGCATGGTCTGCCGACATATGAAGGACATCTGGCGGGCTATAACGCGTTAAAAGACGTGGCGCTAGAGGTTCTTCATCGAGGCGTGAAATATGCGAGTGCTTACGTTTTTAGTACGGAAAACTGGAAGCGGTCAGAGGAAGAAGTCCGACATTTAATGAAATTGCTATTGAATATACTGAAGGCTGATCTTCCGATATTTATTGAAAACGAGGTTCGCTTGAGGGTTGTTGGATCCAGGGAAGGTCTGTCGGATCAATTGATCAAAGCAATTGACGAGGCTGAGGAGAAAACTGCCGATCTGAAAAACGGAGAGTTGGTCTTATGCTTAAATTATGGCGGACATTTGGAGATTGCTGATGCGGTTAAAAAAATTGTTCAATCTGGAGTTTCTCCTGAGGAAATTACGCCTGAGTTGATTGCTCAGAATATATACGCGCCAGAGGTGCCGCCATGTGATTTGATTGTTAGAACTTCTAGCGAGCAGCGGCTCAGCAACTTTATGTTGTGGCGATCAGCATACAGTGAGTTGATGTTTATTGAGAAAAATTGGCCAGACATGACAACGGATGACGTGTCGGTGATTTTAGAGGAATATGCTAATCGGAATAGGCGGTTTGGAAAATGATTATTTGGGGAGTACTTTTAGGGCTATTTGTTCTCATTTTATTGGTGGTTTTGCATGAATTAGGTCATGCTATTGTCGCTAAGAGAAACGGCGTTAAGGTTGAAGAGTTCGGAGTCGGATTTCCGCCTGCCGCAAAAAAATGGAAAGTAAAGCGAAGTTTCTTGGGTGAGGACGTAACGTTTAGCTTGAACTGGCTGCCGCTTGGTGGATTTGTTAGATTGAAAGGCGAATACGATTCCGCAAAAGGCGAGGGTACATATGGCGGTTCGACATTTTGGGTGAAGACGAAAATCTTGCTGGCTGGCGTCGTGATGAACTGGATAACTGCAATTGTTTTGTTCACGATTCTTGCGGTAATTGGCATGCCGAAAATCCTGTCGAACCAAGTTCAATTGCCATTTGATACGGACGTCCGTCGCTCGCCGGTGACAATAGCAAAAATCACACCGAATTCTCCAGCGGATAAAATTGGACTTAAGGTTAATGACGAACTGATTGAGATAAACGGTCAACCGCTTACAGAGGCGGGAAAGTTGCCAATTGTAACGAAGGAGAATGCTGGCAAAAAAATCAACGTCAAGTACAAGCGTGACGGCAAAGAGTCGACTGTTGATGTCCAGCTGAATGATGAAAAGTCCGTGAAGGGAAGCGGATATCTGGGTGTTATTCCGGGGCAGACGGAGAAAATATATAGCACCTGGTCGGCGCCTATTGTGGGTGTGGCGACTACTGGGCAATTGTCATATGAAACGATCAAAGGCGTTGGTGTGTTATTGGTGAAAACCGTGCACGGATCAATTGGACAAATATTCGGTTCCGCAGAATCAAAAGAATCGGCACGAGCTGATTTGGCCTCTGTCAGCGGGAGTGTAGCAGGACCAATTGGCATATTGGGCGTATTATTCCCGTCAGTTGTCAGTTCTGGAATTGAGCAAATCATTTTCGTAGCGGCGTTAATTTCACTGACGCTGGCTGTGATGAACATTTTACCAATTCCAGCGCTTGACGGCGGTCGCTGGTTCACGATGACAATTTTCCGCCTATTTAAGAAAGATCTGACGAAAGAGCGTGAAGAAAATATTCAGGCAACTGGTATGTTGATTCTATTAATCTTAACAATTTTGGTGACGATCAGTGATGTTGGAAAACTCTTCTAAGAAATTAAAAAATCGCAAATGGTGGCTGATTTTGGCGCTCCCAGCTTGGGTTTATGGCGTATTTTTGGCGGTGGAAGTTGTTACTTCATTGGCGGTCAGCGCTTTGATAAAAACTGGTGTACCACTCAACTCTGTGAATCCAGTTATTTCTAACACAGTGCTTTCGGTTGTTGTATATATTTTGTCGCTAATTGTCGTGATTTCTGTACCGTTTTTGGTTAAGAAGCGCCGAACAACTTTGAGCAATTTGGGCGTGAATGACTGGCCAACGTTTTTGGAAATATTCATTTCTCCGTTTGCTTTCGTGGCGTACTTTTTGCTAACGATGGTTACGATGAGCATCGCCAGAGTTGTTTTCTTAGTGGATATGCAGCAAAAGCAGGCTATACCATTTAGTCAGAGCATGCTGGCGACTCATTGGCAATTCATCATGGCGTTCGTTGTGTTGGTGGTGCTGGCGCCGATTGTTGAGGAACTTTTGTATCGCGGATATCTTTATGGCAAGTTGCGCAATTCTTTCTCGATTTGGCTATCAATTATCGTAACAAGCATAGCGTTTGGCGCGGCGCATCTTTGGGTTGGTCCAGATTCGCCATTGCAATGGGCGGTGGCAGTTGATACATTTACCTTAAGCCTGGTGATGTGCGCAACCAGGGAATACACTGGCGCAATTTGGGTGCCAATTATGATGCATATGGCGAAAAACGGAATAGCTTTTTATTTCTTGTTTATCAATACGGGCGCAATTAATCAGACGGAATCGTTATTGCCATTTATATTTATGTAAAGGAGAAAAATATGCGAATGACACAACTTTTTACTAGAACTTTGAAACAGGCGCCAGCTGGCGAGGTTGCGCGAAATGCTCAGCTTTTGATTCGTGCTGGCTACGTACATAAAACGATGGCGGGCGTGTATTCGTTTTTACCATTGGGATTGAGAGTCCTTGAAAATATTAAGCAAATTGTTCGCGAGGAAATGGACAAGGTTAATAGCCAGGAATTGATGATGAGTACTTTGCAGCGAAAGGAATTGTGGCAAGAAACTGGTCGCTGGAGTGATGAATTGGTCGACGTTTGGTTTAAGTCTAAGCTGCAAGACGGCACGGATATTGGCTTTGGCTGGACGCACGAGGAGCCGATTGTTGATCTTCTTCGTAATTACCTAAAGAGCTACAAAGATTTGCCGATTAGTGTTTATCAATTTCAGAATAAATTGCGAAACGAACTTCGTGCTAAGAGCGGAATTATGCGTGGTCGCGAATTTGTGATGAAAGATATGTATTCGGTTCACGACAGTAAGGAGAGTTTGGATAGTTATTACAATTCAGTCATTGAGGCGTATAAGCGTTGTTATGACCGATTTGGGATTGGCAATGAAACGTATGTGACGTTTGCTTCTGGCGGCGCTTTTACGAAGTTTAGCCATGAGTTTCAGACGATTTGCGATGCTGGTGAGGATTATATTTATCTTCATCGTGGTAAAAATATCGCTGTTAATGAAGAAGTTTTGGACGAGGCAATTGAGGAGCTCGGCGTCGATCGTAATGAGTTGGAAAAGGTAAAAACTGCTGAAGTTGGCAATATCTTTAATTTCGGCACGCAGAAATCCGAAGAAATGAAGTTAGTGTTTACCGACGCCGAAGGTAAAGAGCGATACGCTTATATGGGAAGTTATGGTATTGGAATTACGCGAGTTATGGGCGTGATCGTTGAGAAGTTCGCTGATGATAAAGGTTTGGTTTGGCCAGAAAATATTGCGCCGTTTAAGGTTCATATTGTGGCAATTGGCGAAAAGGGTCAGGAACTAGCAGGTAAGTTTTATGACGAGCTGGCTAACAGTGGTGTCGATGTGCTACTCGATGATCGTGACGAGCGTCCAGGCGTGAAATTTGCTGATGCTGAGTTGATGGGATTACCGTGGCGCATAACGATTGGTGATCGAGCGATTGACGGTGATGGCTTGTTTGAATTGACGGAACGAGCAACTGGCGAAACGCGAAAAATGGATTATCAGCAATTGATGGATTTTTGCTTGAGCCGGTAATGCTGATTATATTGACATAATAAATAGCGATTGATATACTCAGATAGACTTAATCAAGACTAACTAAAAACACTATATTTAGTGTAGATCGTAGGGCTAATACCACTACATACAGTAGAGGAGGAGATTTTTATGAAAAAAACTTATCAAATTACAGAATCTGGTAAAGCTGATTTAGAAAAAGAATTGGCAGAGTTGAAAGGCCGACGTGGCGAAATTGCTGAAAAAATTGCGGCAGCGCGAGACTTTGGCGACTTGAGCGAAAACGCAGAATATGACGCTGCACGCGAAGAGCAAGGCTTGGTGGAAACGCGAATTTTGGAAATTGAAGATATTCTGCAGAACGCCGAAATTATTAAATCCAGCGGCGGCTCAAGTGTTGGTTTGGGTAGCACAGTTGAATTACAATGCCCAGAAAGAACCGTATCTTACACAGTTGTCGGTCCAGTTGAGGCTGATCCGCTGGCGGGTAGAATTTCAGATCAGTCGCCAATTGGTAAAGAATTGATTGGTAAGAAAATCGGTGATGAAGTAACGATTAAAACGCCAAAAGCCGAAATTACCTACATTATTAAGTCGATATCTTAAACCTAGCGGGATTTGCCGCGTATAATGTGCTATAATTATCTCTGTTATGGCCACATTACAAGATTATCGAAACGAACGACTACGAAAACTGGAAACATTACGTCAATTAGGCGTTGAACCATATCCAGCAAAATCAGAACGAACTCATACTTGTGCTGAGGTTTTGTCTAAGTATGATGAGCTGGCTGGTAAGGAAGTTGTTGTTGCGGGTCGTGTGGCGTCTATTCGCAGTTTTGGTAAATTGGCATTTATTAAGTTGCGTGATCAATCTGGTGATGTGCAACTTTACTTACAGCGTGATGACGTGGCGGAATTAGATGCTGCGCGCGGTGTGCTTGGAATGAAGCAGCTTAAATTGCTGGACACGGGCGATTTTATCGAGGCGAAGGGCGTGATGACCACTACACAAACGGGCGAAAAATCCGTTGGTGTACGCGAGCTTAGGTTGTTAACTAAGTCATTAAGGCCAATGCCGGAAAAATTAGAGAACAAGGAAGAGCGCTTGCGTCGACGTTATGTTGATATGAATGTCAATCCTGAAGTTCGCGAGCGGTTCATTCGTCGAAGTAAGTTTTGGCAAGCAACGCGAGATTATTTGAATAGCCATGGATTTATTGAGATTAATGTTCCTGTTTTGGAGCACACAACTGGCGGTGCGGACGCGAACCCATTTGTGACGCATATGGATGCACTGGGCGATCAGCAGTTTTATTTGCGAATTAGTCACGAATTGCCATTGAAGCGATTGATTGGCGCTGGATTTGAGAAAGTTTATGACCTCGGTCCGCGTTTTCGCAATGAAAATTATTCGGACGAGCATCTGCCAGAGCATATCGCTATGGAATGGTACGCGGCTTACTGGGATTGGAAGCAGGGAATGCGTTTCATGGAGTCGATGTATAAAGATGTGCTTCAGAAGACTTTTGGTACTTTGCAATTCCAATTGGGCAAATTCAACGTCGATATGAGCGGCGAGTGGGAAGTTTGGGATTACGCTGAAGTTATTCGCAAGCATTACGGAATCGATGTTTATAACACGACGATTGAAGAGGTTGCCGCTAAACTGAAAGAACATAATTTGGAAGTTGAAAAAACTGACTCTATCCCACGCAGTATTGATAAATTATGGAAGAATATTCGTAAAGATGTTGCTGGTCCGGTTTGGTTGGTGAACACGCCGAAGTTTATTAGTCCGTTGTCAAAGACTAATCCGGAAAATCCAGAGACGGTGGAGCGTTTTCAGCC
>CAUUUJ010000028.1:0-7529 GCA_963548315.1 uncultured Candidatus Saccharibacteria bacterium
CGATTAGCTCGTAGCGCCTGAGTAGCGTTCTCAAAATGATTTTTTACTAATATTTTCACGATTTTTTCGCCCTCGATTTCTTTGAAGATTTTTGCTTCTTAGGTTTTTCTTCTTTTTCGTCGTCGACAATTAACTTCTTAGTGAACTTGCGCTTTTCCTTATGCTCGTCAGTGTCGATTTTTCCGTCCAACATAGTGATGACGCGACTGGCATAATGAGTCAATTCTGGGTTGTGAGTAACCATAATTATAGTGTTGCCGCGACGATGTAGGTCGGACAATTCTTCCATAATGAGATGACTCGATTTGCTATCCAAATTTCCTGTTGGTTCGTCGGCTAAGATAATTGACGGACTATTAACCAACGCTCTGGCAATTGCTACGCGCTGAACCTGACCGCCAGATAATTGATGCGGCATATAATATTCACGCTGTCCCAGATGGAAAGTTTTCAGAATGCGGCTAGCTTCTTGAAGTCGTTTGACTTTCCCGAGTCCTTTATATGTTAATGGTAACGCTACGTTTTCAATTACAGTCAGGCGAGGAATAAGATTGAAGTTCTGGAAAACGAAGCCGATGTGTTTGGAGCGAATTTTGGCGCGCCGTCGTGAGCTGAGATTGTCGACAGCGACATCGTCCAGATAATATTCGCCCTCTGATGGCTGGTCTAATAGTCCAAGGGTGTTTAATAGAGTAGTTTTTCCGCAACCGCTTGGTCCCATAATAGCGATAAACTCGCCCTTTTTAACGGTTAAATCGACGTTATCTAAGGCGCGAATCTCAGCGTCACCAAAGCCAAATTTTTTGGTGACATTAATAAGCCTAATGCGTGGTGGAATAGTTTCTTTCATCTTTGACTTATTATAGAGAATGAACGCCAGTAAGTGCAACCATAAGGGGCAATAAAGTTGTGGTATAATTATCAACAAGGAAGGATGCAGGAGTGGTTGAACTGGCACGCCTGGAACGCGTGTAACGGAGCAATCTGTTCGAGGGTTCGAATCCCTCTCCTTCCGCCAAGAGATATTTGAGAGGGTATTATAGAAACAAGAAAATATTATACGTACTTAATCAATATTTTGATAGACGCATATAATGCTGGTAAACTGCCAGAAATAAAAGATATTATTATCGAACCTGAATATGGGTATGTGGCGTCAATTGAGTATAATTCTGGAGAACGCAGAATTTTATATGGACATGATCCTGGGTTTAATTCAGGAAGTGCAGAGCAATTAGCTAATGATAAGGGGTATACAAAGTTTTTGCTTAGAGAAAATGGCATAGATTGTGCAAGAGGTTCTGAATTTCTTTTACCTTGGTGGGCGGATATGCTGCGTCAATCAGACCGTCAGCAGTTTAATCACTCTATGCGTGACACAAAAGAAGCCCTTGACTATATTGATAAATCTTTAGGATTTCCTGTCTATGTTAAACCTAGCAGAGGTTCTCAAGGAGTTGGTGTAGCTAGAGTTGAAACCGCTGAAGAACTTGATAAGCTTCTTAATCAGTATAACGAGGAGCGTGTTAAAGTAGCTGTCATTGAAGAAGAATTAAAAATGCCTGACTATCGCATATTGGTTTTTGATGGTGAGGTAGTTAATGCCTATGAGAGACGACCTTTTTCTGTTAAGGGTGATGGAGTAAGTAATTTAGAACAGCTAATTGATTTGAAACATAAGACCTTGGTAGATTCTGGTAGAGATATACATTTTGAAAGGCAGCTACCTATAATTATGAATAAATTAAGGAAAATGGGTCTGTCTATGACCGATATTATACCGGAAGGCGCAGATGTTCGTTTGATGGATATATCAAATTTATCAGCAGGAGGAACGCCAGTTGATGTCGGTGAAGTTATGCATCAGCGGTGGCGAGATCTAGCTGTCAGGGTGGCAAGAATCTTTGATTTACGAATATGTGGGGTTGATTTGGCATGTAAGGATATTACGCAATCAGATAGCGAATACGGCGTAATAGAGGTAAACGCAACGCCTGGTGTCAAACAATTTATGGCAAGCGGTGTGGCTCAGCAGGAAAAGCTAGAAAATATTTTTGTTAAATTCTTCCGAACATTATAATGATCTACCTTGCTGCAAATTCACTCACCAAATAAAACGACCCAGCAACAATGACGTACGTATCAAGCTGCTGGGCTTTCTCGATGGCTTTTGTGAGAGCTCTGTCTGGATTATATTCAATCTCGACTGCAGATTTCATAACACGGCGGATGGCTTCTGGCGGTACGTTGCGGTGGTTTTTCCCGTAATCGGCGCTGAACGTGGTGGCGTAAGTCAGCTGTGCCAAGTTGTCGATTATGGCGAGTGATTTCGCCAACGACAACTGCTTATTTTGCCCGAATGCTGCCACGAAAACAGGCTTTTTCTCTGGATATATTTTTCGTAATGAATCAATCAAGGCGCGGATTTTCTGGGGATTATGTGCAACATCAAATATGACGTTAACTCCATCAACGTTGTGCTTCTCTAACCGTCCGGGAATAGTGATATGTACAGATTTTTTCAGAGCTTCTTTTGGCAGAGGCGGCTTTTTATCTAGCGCCAGCAGCTTTTCAACGGCGTGGTACGCCAATGTCCAATTCCGCTGCTGAAAATCCGGCAGTATTTTCAGAAAATCGTCAATAATTGGCGAAGTAATAGAGAACTGTGAGTGCTGTGACTCTGCACGTTGCCGAATAATCGTTTCAATCTCAGAAGCTTGTCGGTTCATCACGACTGAATCGCTTTGATGGATAATACCCGCTTTTTCTTGGGCGATCTCTGTCAGAGTATTGCCTAATAATTCCGTATGGTCTAGTCCGATATCAGTGATGACGCGTACAGTTGGCGAACGGAAAATCACGTTGGTTGTATCTAGTCGACCGCCAATCCCAACTTCAATTATGATATAATCAACGCCTATTTTCTTAAATAGCCAAAAACTAAAAATCGTCAAAAATTCAAAATACGATAGATGCAGGCTGTACACTACGTAAAGATTGACAAACGCTTGAAAATAATGCAAATATTCTTGTTCAGACAGCGGCTGCCCGTTGATGAGCGAGCGCTCGGCGACGCTGGCAATATGCGGCGACACTAATGTACCGGTGGTATAGCCAGCCCGGTTCAGTAAACTGGTAGCATAATAAGCAGTCGAACCCTTGCCGGAGGTGCCAGCGATGTGGATGGCGGGAATTTGATTTTGCGGACTACCAAGGGTTTCCAAAATATGCGCTACATATACCAGCCGATTATGTTTTTCGGGCGGATGGGCGATTAACTCGTCCAAAAAATAAGTGACGTCGCGCATTGAGGCAAATTTCATACCGTATCTGATTATAGCAAAAATAGGTTGTAATTTTTACTAAATAGCTTGCAAAACACTAGATATAGCGGCTATAGTTATTATTGTACGCTATATATATAGCGAGCCCATAAATAAACAAAAACACAAGCTACAAAGACAGGCCACCAGATGAGGTGTTGGTGGTTTGTTTTTAAGAGGGAAAATTAAGGAGGGTATGTGAAAGAAATTAACGTAGTCAAACGCGACGGAACAAAAGAACCGTTTGATGCTAACAAGATTAACACGGCTATTTTAAAAGCGTGCGAAGGTTTGCCGGACCAAATTTCTAAGGTTGTTCAGGTGGCGACTGAATTGCAATTGACATTATTTGATGGAATTACAACTGAGCAATTGGACGAGGCGGTTATTCAAACGGTACTCCAGAATGTTAAAGATGATCCAGATTACGATAAAATTGCGGCACGATTATTATTGAAAACTGTCTATAAGCAGATTTTGGGCGATTACGAGACGGCAGAAGAATTGAAAAAGCTTCATGCACGCGAATTTCCGAAGTTCGTTAAGGCGGCAGTAAAAGAAGGTTTGCTGGATAAGCGCATGGCTGATGGTCGATTTGACTTGAAAAAGTTGGCGGCAGAACTTGATCCAGCGCGTGATGATTTGAGTAAATATTTGGGTGTGGTGACTAATAAAAACCGCTATGCTCTTCGTAAGCAAAACGGTTCGCCAATTGAAACACCTCAGTTTACGCACATGCGTATTGCTATGGGGCTTAGTTATAACGAGGCTGATCCGACTGCTGCAGCGATTGAGTTTTATAATCACATGAGTAATCTGGAGTATGTTCCGGGTGGCTCAACGCGAGTTAATGCTGGCGGTTCGTTTCCGCAGCTCAGTAACTGTTTCTTGCTTAACGTCGATGATGATATGGAATCAATTGCTAAGGCTGTTCGCGACACAATGTGGATCGCTAAAGGTACGGGCGGAATTGGCATTGGCTTTACAAAGTTACGTGCGGCGGGTAGTCCAGTTAAAACCACCAACACTGAATCGACTGGACCGATTCCATTTATGAAGATGATTGATACGGCGCTTTTTGCGGTTTCTCGTAAGGGTAAAAAGGCTGGTGCAGCTGCAATTTACATGGAAAACTGGCACCTTAATTTTGATCAATTCGTCGACCTTCGTCAAAACTCTGGCGACCCATATCTAAGAACCAGATTTGCAAATACTGCGGTATTTATCTCTGACGAATTTATGAAGCGAGTAGAAAAAGATCAAGATTGGTATTTGTTTGATCCTGCGGAAACTCCAGATTTGACAGAGTTATATGGTGAAAATTTTTCGGCACGATATAAAGAATATGTAAAGATGGCGGAAGCTGGGAAATTGCGAACTTTTGATAAAGTTCCAGCTCGTCAGCAATTCAAGCGCATTTTGACCAGCTTACAGGCGACATCTCATCCGTGGCTAACTTGGAAAGACACGATTAACGTGCGTGCGTTAAATAACAATACGGGTACGATTCACCTCAGTAACTTGTGTACGGAAATTACATTACCGCAAGATAAAAACAACATTGCGACGTGTAATTTGGTGAGTATCAATTTGTCGGCATTCCTCGGTGAGGATAAGACTTGGGATTGGGATAGATTGAAAGAAGCGGCTCGTGCGGCAGTGCGACAATTGGATAATTTATGCGACATCACTCAAACGCCAATTCCAGAAGCGATGCATTCTAACCAGCAAACTCGAGCGATTGGCCTCGGGATTATGGGACTTTCTGACGTTTTGGAGAAGTTGGGTTATTGCTACGAATCAAAAGAATCTTACGATTTGGTTGATCAATTGACAGAGTTTATTAGCTATCACGCCATTGATCAATCGGCTGATTTGGCGGAAAAATTGGGCAGCTATCCAACATTTGCGGGCAGTGGCTGGAGCAAGGGAATCCTTCCAATTGATACGGTTGATAAATTGTCGAAAGATCGCGGCGTGAAGGTGAAAATAGACCAAAAGACGCGACTGGACTGGGATGGTTTGCGAAAGAAGGTGAAGAAGGGAATGCGAAATGCGACTCTTATGGCAATTGCGCCGACGGCTAACATTGGTCACGTGGCGGGAACGACTCCTGGAATTGATCCGCAATTTGCGCAGATTTTCAGTCGCTCGACTTTGAATGGTAAGTTTTTGGAAGTGAACCATAATTTAGTTCGCGATTTGAAGAAACTTGGTCTGTGGGACAATTTGAAGGATGAGATTTTTGCGGCGCAGGGCGATATTCAAGATATTGATGGCATTCCTCAGAATATCAAGGATGTTTATAAGACAAGCTTCCAGCTTAGTCCGTATGCGTTTATTGAGGTGGCGGCTAGGGCTCAGAAGTGGGTCGATCAGGCGATTTCTCGAAATATGTACCTGGAGACGCGAGATATTGATGAATATGTGAAGATTTATTCGGAAGCGTGGAAGCGTGGCTTGAAGACGACATACTATCTGCACGTTAAGCCGCGTCATCAGTCGGAGCAGACAACAGTTTCAGTTGATAAAATTGCAGAACAAAAAGTCCGCACAAATAGTAAAGTGCGCGGATTTGGATTTGCGAAAATTAATAAATAAAGGAGGAAATTAAGATGGGAATTTTAGGTTCAGGATTACGCGATGGATTGTCACTTCACCCAATTCGTTACCCTTGGGCGTATGATCTTTATAATCAAGCAGTGGCTAACACGTGGTTTCCAAACGAAGTTCAATTAGTGCAGGATTTGGCGGATTTTGAAAAATTGTCAGACGACGAAAAACACGCATTGAAAACGGTTATTAGCTATTTGAATCCAAACGAGTTATTGATCAATAAGTCATTAGCGTTCGGCATTTATCCATATGTGAACGCGGCGGAAGCTCAACTGTATTTGTCAAAACAGATGTGGGAAGAAGCTAACCACTTTATGACATTTGAATACATTATTGAGACGTTTCCGTTTGATCGCGAGGAGATTTACGCTGCGGGATTTGGTAAAAAATCATTGGCAGATAAGGCTGACTTCCAGAATAAGCATTTGGACGTAATGCTTGATCCGAATTTGGATATTTATTCGTTGGAAGGCAAGAAGGACTTTGTTAGGTCTTTGGTGGCATATAACATCGTGCTTGAGGGAATTTGGTTCTATTCAGGTTTTATGGTTGGCATGAGTTTTCGCCAGCGTAATTTGTTGCGTAATGTTGGCTCGCTGCTGGACTGGATTACTCGCGACGAAAATCTTCACTTGACGTTTGGTATCAATTTGCTTTTGACGATTTTGGACGAGAATCCAGAATTGCAAACACAGGAATTTGCCGAGGAGATTCGTAACTTGATTTTGCAAGCGGTAGAACTTGAGAAAGCTTACAATAAGGATATGCTGCCAAAGGGAATTTTGGGATTGAACGCTGATTATGTGAACCAATACGTTATGCATATGACTGACCGACGCTTGCAAGAGCTAGGTTTTGAGCCTGAATATAACGTGCCAAATCCAGCCAAATGGATGGCAGCCGCCAATGATACGCTGGAATTGGTGAATTTCTTTGAAAGCACAAACACTAGTTACGAAGTTAATACCACGAAGTAATGGGAGTTGATGATATGAACGAATTAGCGAAAGAAATATTAGATACAGTCGAAGTTGGTGCGTTGGCAACTGTGAATGTTGATAGAACTCCTTTGGTGACGCCGCTGCACTTTGCGCGATTGGGTGATTCGATAGTTTGGATATCAGAGCCGATTGCGCGTCATTCAGAAAATGCGTTTCGAAACGGTAAGGCGGAATTTGTGGTTTGGGATGATAAAAAGCGAGCAGTTTTCTTAAAAACTAACGTGACTGAACTTCCAGAATCTGAGAAAGAGGCGGCAATGGCGGCTTATAAAGAGAAGCTGGCTGATTTTATGCCACGTTGTCAAAATCCGCAAATATACGTTGCGCCAATTGGTGAACTTGATGAAAAAACTACAACGGGCAATTGGCTACATTTTATTGCATAAGCACTATATCTAGCGTAAAATTAGTTAAGTAACTACTAAATATAGGGGAAAATGAAAATGAACGCAAATCAGATTATTACTGATGACATGACTTTGGAAGAAAAATTGAGTGCCATTGACGCAGCTCTTAAAGCAGCGCAGGAAGCGGCTGATGATCAAGCAAAGTCGAACGGCACTGTTGCGGCACCAGTTGACCCAGCAAG
>CAUUUJ010000029.1:0-7527 GCA_963548315.1 uncultured Candidatus Saccharibacteria bacterium
TTAGAGTTAATTCATAATAATTAAGGAACGAAATGAAAGCAGTCGTAAAAATCTCTGGCAAACAATATCTTGTCAGCGAAAAAGAGTCCCTCTTGGTGGATCTCCTCCCTGAAGGCACAAAAGAACTCACTCTCGACGCACTTTTAGTGATTGATGGTGATAAAATCAAGGTTGGTACGCCAACTGTAAAAGGCTCTAGCGTTAAGGCTAAGGTCGTAGAAGCGGAAGTTAAGGGCGATAAGCTTCGTGTTATCCGCTACAAGAGTAAGAAGCGCGTACACAAAGAAACTGGCCATCGCCAGAAGTACACGAAGATTGAAGTTACGTCAATCAAATAGTCTAAGAGCCGCTTTCGCAAAGGAAGCGGTTTTTTGATGTCTGTTATTTATGTTCTGCTCATGCTATAATTAAGGCAGGTAAAAAGGGGAACGAATGACAAAAATCATTGCGGTGACAAATCAAAAAGGTGGCGTCGGCAAAACAACGACGTCAATTAACGTAGCATATTTTTTGGCAAAAGCTGGCAAGAAAACGTTGTTGGTGGATTTTGATCCGCAGGGTAATGCTACCAGTGGACTTGGAATAGATAAGCAGAATTTGGGCGCAACAATATCAGAGGTGATTATGCGACAAATTGACCTGGCGAATATTATATTGCCAACGGAATATAAAAACTTATCAATTGCTCCAGCTACACCTCATTTGGCGAATACAGAAGTGGAATTGGCGCAGGCGCAGGGAAGGTTTGTTCGCTTGCGAGAGGCTTTGCAGAAGGCGACGGATTACGATTATATTATTATTGATAGCCCGCCGAGCTTGAGCTTGTTGACGGTCAACGGTATGATTGCCGCTAATTACGTATTGCTCCCGGTTCAGGCGGAATTTTACGCATTGGAGGGGTTGGGGCAGCTTTTGGAAAGTATGAAATTGATAAAGAAGGGGCTTAATCCACCTCTGGAATTATTGGGTGTTTTGTTGACGATGATGGATTCCAGGACTACATTATCTGGGCAGGTTCATGCTGAGGTTAAAAAGTATTTTCCAGATAAGATTTTTAAGAATAGCATTCCGAGAAACATTCGCTTGGCTGAAGCTCCTAGTCATGGCGCGCCAGTTGGAGCGTATGATCGTTTTTCAAAAGGTTCTCGGGCTTATAAGGCACTGACGAAAGAAATTATAGAGAGGGTGGAACGATGAAAAAAGGTTTAGGTAGAGGTTTTGGGTCATTGATCCCGACCAATTTGATTGATGAAACGTTCGACCCGACAGCGCAACAGGATGTGAAAGTTTCTCATTTGAGAGATATTGCCATTGATCAAGTTGTCCCAGATCCAGATCAGCCGCGCCGCTTTTTTGATGAGAATGCTTTGAATGAGTTGACGGAATCGGTGCGCGAGCATGGTGTGGTCCAGCCGATTGTTGTGACGCCAAAAGGCGATAAATATCTGATCGTGGCGGGCGAGCGACGTTGGCGGGCGGCGAATAGGGCGAATTTAACAGAGGTGCCGTGCATTGTCAGGAGTATGAGCGATCAAAATCGCCTGGAGGTCTCTTTGATTGAAAACTTGCAACGACATGATTTGAATGCGCTTGAGACCGCGACTGCTTATCAAAAATTGCGCGATCAATTCAATATGACGCTGGAGGAAATTGGCAAGCGTCTGGGTGGCAAATCTATAAGTGCGGTCAGTAATACGTTGAGGCTACTGAAATTGCCGAAGTCTGTGCAGCAGGCGTTGTTTGAGGGGCGATTAAATGAAGGGCAGGCAAGACCTCTAATTGGTTTACCTGATGACGCCGCGGAAGATATTATGGAGCGAGCTATTCGCGAAGAGTGGTCAGCGCGACGGATTGAGCAAGTTGTTACTTTGTGGAAGCAGGCGAAGGCTAGTCCAATCGAGAACAAACGACGCCCAGCAGATATGCCTCACGCAGATGCTGTTGAAAGTCTTTCAAAGCGATTTGGAACAGGGGTAAAGATCCGTACAAACGGTCGTGGAGCCGGTCAGATTAGTATCAAGTTTAAGGATAATCTTGAATTTGAACGAATAAGAGAATTGCTCGAAAAGTAATTTTTATTAGAACGAGCGAATTTTATTGAATGGGAATATTCGTAGACCGACTGGTCCGACGATGTCATAAAGAGGGATTGGTCCCATGCAGTTTCGAGAGTCGCAAGAATAGCTTCCTTGGCGATGGTCACCCATGACGAATATCGTGCCTTCTGGTACGGTCGTATCGACATCTCCAGAAGTAGGCTGTCCTGGCTCATTTTTATTGACTGAGGCATCAGGGTTAAATCCGTCGGGGTTTTCCGTGTTGTAAACAGTTACGGTGCCGTTTTTCACAGTAACTCGCTCACCAGCAAAGGCGATTACACGCTTAACAATATATTCGTCTTTGCCTGTCGAGGCGTTAAAATTCGGATTCTTAAATACAATTACTTGTCCGCGCCTTGGGACATAATTTTTATTCTGCAATTTTGAACCAGTGACGGGCAATCGATTGACGATCAGACGATCACCAGTGTACATCGTCGTTTCCATGCTGGCGCCTTCAACATTGAAAGTTTGAAATACAAATGTGTTCAATAAAAGTGTACCGATCGCCACGCCAACAACGAAAATGACCATTCCCAGGCCATCTTGTAATTTCGGATGACGATCCATAAAAGTAGCGTCCATTGTTTCAATTATAAGCGTTTTGTGTGTTATAATCAATAGATATGAAACCACGCAAACAGTCGATGGACGGATTTGTCGCCAAGCGACCACAGCGAACTTCGTTGGGGGAAATTACTAGCAAAAAAACGACTACGCTCGGGCATCATCGTAGTAACGAAGATAGTCCGCAGGTGTCGAATAATGCGACAAGGAATATTCAGCAACCAACTTCTGCTAATAAATTAAAGCAGAATATTAGCGAATCGTTGGCGGCGATTGATGAAAATACCAAGCCTTCTCATCGGCAGGAGCGCAAGCAGAAGCGTAAGAAAAAGTTAATTACCAGGATTATTCTTGCGATTATCGGAATTATTATTGCAATTGTGGTGGGCTGGCTGCTATTAAAATTATGGCAGACGATGAACTCGGTGTTCCATAACGGCGGAATCTTAGGGCTATTTTCGCAGCAGAAACTGAAAGAGGATGCTTATGGTCGAAGTAATGTGCTGATTTTGGGTACAACAGATGACGATCCGGACCATCCAGGTGCGACATTGACCGACTCGATGATGATTCTTAGCGTCAATCAGACAAAGAAAGACGCATATATGTTCAGCATTCCGCGTGACTTGTACGTAAAATTTGGTATGGCATGTAATTCTGGCTACGCTGGTAAAATCAATGAATATTTTGGCTGCGTGAATAACGGAGATAGCGCGCAGGCAGAAGCTGAACGAATGGATAAAACTAAGAAATTCATCGGCGATATATTCGGTATGGATATTCAATACGTGGCGCATATTAATACTGCGGTGATTCGTGATGCTGTCAATGCGGTCGGCGGAGTTACTGTTGACGTACAGAGTCGTGATCCGCGGGGAATCCTTGATCCAAGTATGGACTGGATGTGCCGAGCGAAGGAGTTGAACTATCAGCAACGTCGCGAACGATGTCCAACAGGTCACTATATGCAATTAACTAACGGCAAGCACGAAATGGACGGCGAAAAGGCGATGTGGTTCTCTCGGGCGCGTGGTTTGGTGGCGCCAACTTACGGATTGGAACAATCTAACTTTGACCGAGAGAAAAACCAGCAATTGGTACTTATGGCGCTGAAAAGCAAAGCTACTTCCACGGGAACGCTGACTGACTTTGGTAAGGTGACGTCTCTGATGGATGCCATGGGAAAAAACTTGCGCACAAACATTGACACTAAGGAAATACGCACAATTATGAACCTTGGCTCGGAGATAAAAGAATCTGATATTCACAGATTGAGTTTTGTGGAGGAAGGCAACGTACTTATGACTACTGGCACGGCGGGTGGCGCAAGTATAGTCCAGCCGGCTGCGGGATTGTATGATTATGACGACATTCGCGCTTATATAAAGTCTGAGATTTACGCAACGCCGTTATCTAAGGAAAAAGCCACAGTTGCTGTCTTGAACGGTTCTGGCGTGGCCGGCGCAGCGCAGAAAGAAGCGGACAAATTGGCAGAATTAGGAATGAAAGTTGTTCATGTCGGCAATGCTCCAGGTAATGAAAAGCTGGGGAAGACTCAAGTTTATCAATTGCCAGCTGGTAAAGAAAAAACTGCCACAAAAGATAAATTTAAGGAGTTGTACGGCTCGGTTTCATCAGATTCCTCGAAGTATAATTTGAATGTTGATGCACAATTCATCGTTGTTGTGGGAACTGGCTCATAATTTGGTATAATAGAGTAAGTTATGGAGTTACTGAAAACTGTTAAGCGAAGAACGTTTTGGAGCGAACTAGTTTACTATGTCTTAAATATTGGCTTGGCGGCTGCATTGCTTATTATTGCTCAAGCGTTTCAGACCCCATTTCCAGCGTTAGCGCTTGTTGTACTGAGTAAATGGCGCATAATTGCTGTTCGTCCGCGTTTTTGGTGGGCAAACATTCAGGCTAACTTGGTTGACTTAACGGTTGGAATTGGTGTTGTTGGTCTGATGTATCTACCTACGTCAGTGTTTTATTTCCGCGTAGCTTTGGCTGTATTATATGTAATTTGGCTAGTTGTGATTAAGCCGATGTCTAAGCGCTGGCAGGTTGCTATGCAGTCGTTAATCGCTATTTTCGTCGGTGTAACTGCGCTGATGGTGGTGTCGTACGAGTGGCCAGTTTCTGTAGTTGTTATTCTGATGTTCTTGATCGGTTATAGTTCTGCGCGTCATTTCCTACACAGTTATGACGAAGAACAAACGGTTTTACTTTCGGCAATCTGGGGACTCGTCTTTGCTGAACTGGGTTGGCTATCGTATTATTGGACTTATAGTTACGGAAAGTCATTATTTGGCGGCGTTTCACAGGTTACGATAATATTATTGCTATTCTCGCTCGTCGCCAGTAAAGCTTACCAATCTTACAACAAGCACAAAGTTATTCGATTTTCAGACATATCCGCTCCGGTGATTCTTACTGTCGGAATTATCTTAGTGATGTTAGTATTCTTAAATTCTGTAGTAATTTAATCTTGGGCGCCAGTGAAACGCAGGACTAGGATGTAATTTAGAACTCTCTCTTTTACAAAACAATTTTTCACGGCTTCGTCAATTATTCTATTGTGCTGCTGAGGATCCGCCTCGATAAATAACAAACCTTCTGAGGTGAGGCATCGTGGTGCTTGTGATATCAATTGCAATATCAGTTTCAATCCTTCGTCTTCGGCGAAAAGCGCAATTTCTGGTTCGTATTGAAGTTCTGGAGATACGTCCCAATTTTTGTCAACGTAAGGCAAATTGGCAAATATATAGTCGACTGGTTTGAGTTGACCATTAAGTAATGATTGCTGTTGAATATGGACGTCCGCATTTAAGGCGTCCGCATTTTTTTCTGCAATATTTAAGGCTGGTTTGCTGATATCAGATAAAATTACCGACAAGTTGCTTCTCTCTAATTTGGCAGTAATTCCCAGACAGCCAGACCCTGTGCCAACGTCAATTAAAACTTTTTCGGCAATTTCGCCGGCGGTCAGTTCTAAGAATAATGAAATTAGATCTTCGGATTCAGGGCGGGGAATTAAAACAGAGGGAGATACGGTGAATTTACGCCCGTAAAATTCTTTATAACCCAGAATGTAGGCGATTGGTACGCGGTCTAATCTCAGGTCTAGTCTGGCATTTGCGATGTCAAATCTTCTGGGGTCAATTTCTTCGTCCAGGTGAGCGTGTAGGTAAGTGCGGTTTTTTCGTAAAGTGTTGGCTAATATCAATTCAGCGTCTAATCTGGCGGACGGGATGTTTGCCGTTTTTAAGGATTTTGTGGCAGTTTTTAGCCATTCAGAGATAATCATGTTGCTAATTATAACATATATCTATGGAATGTAAAAAGCGAGGGAAGATAGATGACATTGACAAATAAAGAAAAAGATAGTATTATGTGGATATATTATTTAGCGGAAGAAAAGGATTATATTAGATAATATGACAAAAAGAAAGTATGAACTTCCTATCGCTAACGTGGTTATGGGAATAGGTCTTGAAGTGGGAGCTGATTATGGATGGAATAAGACTAAAGAGACTCCAGTTGCAACAGTAGAGGGTGATACTGATGTGTTGTTGAGTCAACGAGAGGAAAAGCGTCGAGAGATGACTCCCGAGGAGCAGAAGGCAGCTGATGAAGCGGCAATTAAGAGTTTATATGGAAAATATAAACGACGTGCTAGCGACGAATCTCTAAGTCTTGATGACCGCGATAAGTGGAGTGAGGCTGCGCTTGATTTAGAATTTAGGAATCCAGACCTCTTTAATGATTAGCATTCTGAGCTTTCAGTTCGCGCTCATATCTCTGTAGATTTTCAATCAAATCGTCGATATCCCCGTTCATCGCAGCGGGGATATTGCTGCGGCTGTAGTGAATGCGGTGATCGGTGATTCGGTCCTGAGGGAAGTTGTAGGTTCGAATCTTCTCTGAGCGGTCGCCAGTTCCAACCAACGAGCGTCGCTCGGCGCTTAATTTGGCGTTTTCCTCGTCAATTTTCATCTGTAACAATCGCGAACGAAGCACACTCATGGCTTTTTCGCGGTTTTTAATTTGTGACTTTTCGTCCTGGTTTGTAACTATCATTCCAGTCGGCAAGTGGGTGATTCGCACTGCTGAATCTGTCGTGTTCACGCTTTGACCACCGTGTCCACTGGAGCGGTAAATATCAACGCGCAAATCGTTCGGGTTTATCTCAATGTCAGCTTCTTCTGCTTCTGGTAAAACTGCCACCGTTACGGTTGAAGTGTGGACGCGACCTTGGCTTTCGGTGACTGGAACTCGTTGAACTCGGTGTACGCCACCTTCGAACTTCAATTTAGAGTATGGTGCGTCGCCCTTGATCATGAAAATAACTTCTTTATAGCCGCCAGAATCATTGGCTGATTCGCTAATTAATTCTACTTTATAGCCGTTAGATTCGCACCAACGTAAATACATGCGGTATAGTTCCGCTGCAAACAACGACGCTTCATCGCCACCTGCACCAGCGCGGATTTCCATGATAATATTCTTCTCATCGTTGGGGTCTTTTGGGGTGAGAAGAATGAATAATTCTTCTTCTAATTCGGTCAATCGAGCTTCGGTTTCAGTGATCTCAAGCTTCGCCAGGGCAGCCAATTCGCCGCCTTCGTTAGCTAATTTTTTGGCTTCTACTAAATTTTTTTCTAAGGTTTCTCGTTCTTCACCCTTGGAAATAAGCGTTTCTAATTCTGAAAATCGTTTATTTTTTACCGTAAAATCTGGCGAGCTGTAGGCATCGGGTTGCGCTAAAAAATTGCTCAAATCAGCTCGCTCATTTTTCAGAGAATCCATATCTAAAGAAATCTTTGCCATATCTATAAAATTATATCATACATTGACA
>CAUUUJ010000030.1:0-7384 GCA_963548315.1 uncultured Candidatus Saccharibacteria bacterium
AAATCTTCATTCTTCCCCGGCGCCTCGCCAATAAAAACGATATCAGCATCAGGATTTCCATCGCCCATAACTAATTGCGTCGCCTGATCCGCCAAATTCGGGCAAATCTTCTCTTTTACAATTTCTTCCACCAACGCATCCAATTTAGTCTGCTTGTCCATATATTTATTCTATCAAAAAACGCCCCGTAAGAAACGAGGCGCTTCTGATATTTAGCAGAACTATTTATTTACTTTGTTTACCAGTATAGATCCTAGATCATTTAGTTCGTCCTTAATTTCACCCTCTTCTGCTATTTTTTGTAGTCCCGAAGACCATTCGCGAGCAGTCTTCTGTATCGCAGTAAGAGTGTCGTAAAAATCACTGATATAGTTAGAGTCGTATTTTTTGTAATCAGATTTCATTTCAGCAACTTTTGGCAACATTTCTTCAAGCTTTTCCAATTGGGCAGTAAAATCTTTGACGAATTTCTTGTTGTGCTCATTCTTAATGTCTGCACCCTTAAGATCCTGTCGAGCTTTCTTAACCGCACTCTCTAAGGTAGATATATTAGAGCTGTTGCTGCTGTCAGAAAAATCAGCTACTGCTGGAAGTATCTTGCCATAAACTTCATCAAAAGCATCTACTGCAGAATCAAACTTACCTAGCTTATTTTTCAAAGCATCATACTTTTCACAAACCTCTTTGTCGCCAGTAATAGCCTTCATATTGCCTAGCTCGCTTAATTTACCGTCAACTTCATCCTTTGTCGAGGAAAGCTTTTTACGAGTAGACTCTAGTGATGTCTTAGTTTCTGAAGTAGAAACATATGAAAGTGACGTCGAAGCTTTATTATAAATTTCGATTGTATCGTTCACTTTGTCTACGGCAGCTTTATAATCCGCCTTGCTTGGACCACCTAACAGTAGGACAGCCAGGACTACACCAATGATAATTACGACTAATCCAATTATTCCGCCGATGAGTCCCCACATGGCACCTTTGCTCATTTTCTTTTTTGGTGGCATTTGGTATGGAGTTCCCATGACTGGTTGTTGTGGAAGTTGTTGTTGTGGTTGAGGCTGCTGAGTCTGAGGCTGTTGTGGAGCCTGCTGGAATTGCGGCTGAGGCGGCACTTGAGGTTTGTTGTTGTTACTATTGTCCATAAATTTTCCTCCTAAAATTACGCTTTTGCTATTATATATTTACAAACCAATCATCGTCAAATTGATCTTACCGCGCTCGTCAATTCCAGTAATTTTCACGCGAACAGTTTGACCTTCTTTCACGACATCAGTCACTTTTTCAACTCGACGTTCAGCCAATTTTGAAATATGAACCATTCCGTCAACACCAGGAAGTATATTCACAAACGCACCAAAATCTTTAATACCGACAACTTTACCTTCGTAAATCTTGCCGACTTCTGGCTCCTCAACCAGACTCTTAATCCAATTCATGGCCTTTTCAATCGACGCGCCGTCTGGGCTAGCCACAGTAATCAAACCATCTTCCTTAATATCAATTTCAGCGCCAGTTTCCGAAGTAATCTTATTGATCGTCTCACCACCCTTACCAATAATCACGCCAATCTTATCTGGGTCAATCTTAATCTTCTCAATTCGTGGCGCATACGGACTGAGCGACTCACGAGGCTCTGGAAGCACACTAAGCATATGCTCCAAAATGTACGCACGCCCCGCTTTACTCTGCTCAATTGCTTGACGCAATACCGCCACTGGCAAACCATGAACCTTCATATCCATTTGAAGAGCCGTAATACCCTTTGAAGTTCCAGTTACCTTAAAGTCCATATCACCAGCAAAGTCCTCAGCGTCAGCGATATCGCTCAACACATACGGAGTATCGCCGTCCATCATCAATCCCATCGCAATTCCACTCACTGGAGCCGAAATTGGCACGCCAGCATCCATCAACGCCAAACAGCTAGAACAAGTCGCCGCCATCGAAGTCGAACCGTTCTGACTCATAATCTCAGTAACTGAACGAATAGCGTATGGAAAATCTTCTTCAGTTGGCAAAACTGGAAGCAAAGCACGTTCCGCCAAATATCCGTGACCAATTTCACGTCGACCTGGACTGCCCATTCGCTTGACCTCACCAACCGTATAGCCCGGCGCATTGTAATGATGCATATAACGTCGCTCACCGTCGGTAATTTCCATAGTGTCAATCAATTGCGAATAACTAAGCGGCGCCAAAGTCACAATATTCATTCCCTGAGTCACGCCACGCGTAAACAAGCTGGAACCGTGAGCGCGCGGCAAGAATCCAACTTCCGAACTGAGCGGACGAATTTCTGTCAATTGTCGACCATCAGGACGAACTCGTTCGGTAACAATTCCCCGGCGAACATCTTTATGCAAAGCCAAAGTAAACGCTTCGTCGTAATCTCCACGAACTTCGCTATATTCTTCCTCGTCTAGTCCCAATTTTTCCGCCATCGCCTCATGGAACTCAGCACGAATTTCGCTAATCATTTCATTGCGCTCTGGATATGGTCGACGGATTTTCTCACCAAATTTTCCATCAACCCACGCGTTAACCGTTTGCTGAATTGATTCATCTGACAAAATTAAATCGTATTCCTGCTGTGCTGGCGCAACTTTTTCTGCCAATTCGCGTTGCAAGGCAATTGCTGGCTGCATCATCTGGTGAGCCCACGCCATAGCGTCAACAATAACGTCCTCCGAAACTTCTTTGGCGCCAGCCTCGACCATTGTTATACCGCTTTCAATACCAGCCACAACCAAATCAAGATCCGACTTTTCACGCTCTTCCGGAGTCAAAAACGCCTTAAATTCGCCATTCACTCGACCAACGCGCAAACCAGCCACTGGACCATCAAACGGCGTACCAGTTAACATTAACGCACTAGACGCAGCGATCATCGCAATCACATCTGGTCGGAAACTCGGATCCATACTCAAGACAGTTGCAACGACTTGGATTTCCTGTCGATAACCCTTCGGGAAAAGCGGACGAATCGGACGATCAATCAATCGACCAATCAACACAGCTTCATCGCTTGGACGACCTTCGCGCTTGATAAATCGGCTGCCAGAAATTTTGCCCGCTGCATAAAATTTTTCTTCATAATCAATCGACAATGGAAAATAATCCAATTGCACTGGACGCGGACTAACTTGAGCGCTACCCAAAACTACAGTGTCGCCGTAACGCACCAAAACACTACCAGTCGTCCTAAAACCGACGCGATTCACCTCTAAAGTCAGCGGCCGACCACAAAAATCAGTGGTAACACTAAAAATCTCCTTGCCGCTTGGATTGATAATACTCATAAAGAGCTCCTTTCTTGCGGTAGTAACAGGGATGAAATTACTTGGCAATTTAGTCGTCTCATCTCTATCACTTCCGCGTTACAAATTGCTCCTTATATTATACTAAAACCTCAACCCAAACGCCAGCCGCAAGCGCACTTAACATAACCTTATTAACAGATGGATATGCTATAATTTATTCATGTCACTTCAGCTAGATTCAGTAAAAAATCGCCAGAAAAGCTGGAAAAGCTATATCTTAACTATAATCGCAATCTTAATGATTCTTGGCGGAGTTTATTTGCTTGCTCTCATCAGCACGCCCCTTATTTTGTCGCAAAACATCAATCCAAAAGACAACCAGACCACTCAGCTCATCACTAAAACTGAGAATAAAATTACCGAAAATCGACTTTACATACCGAAAATCGACATAAATTTACCTTATAGTACTGGCGGCGCCGAGACAATGGAACATGGTGCGTGGTGGCGTAAACCAGAAAACGGTAACCCAAAAGATGGTGGTAATTTTGTCTTATCTGCACACCGTTTTATTATGGGATTAACTCCTCAGCAGACGCTCAGAAAATCACCTTTTTATAATATCGACAAATTGACTGTCGGCGATGAAATTATCATTGACTATAACGGCGTGCGTTACAATTACGTAATCAGCGAAAAACAAAGTGTTAAACCAGATGCCGTGGAAATCGAACAGCGCACAGATCAGCCGCAATTAACTCTTTATTCCTGTACTTTGGGTGGCGCAAACGACGGACGAGATGTAATTATCGCCAAATTGAAAAAATAGCCAGAACAACAAAAATCCCCTTTTCGTCAAAGGGGATTTAAGCAGTTTTCAACGTAAATTATTTACGCAAACCTAACTTGGCAACAACTGCTTTGTAACTCTCAAAATCAGTTCGCTCCAAATATTTCAGCAAACGCTTGCGCTTACCAACCATTTGGATCAAGCCGCGACGAGCCATGAAGTCGTGCTTATTCGCCTTCAAATGCTCCGTGACTTCTTTGATACGAGCCGTCAAAACTGACACCTGAGCTTGTGGGCTACCGACGTCGTTTTTATTGACCTGAGTCAAAGCAATTGCTTTCGCTTTATTTTCTTTGCTAATCATAGCTCTGTAATTATACCAAGCTTCTCTGTTTTTTGCAATTAGCTAGTAATTCCGAAGTCCGCCAGAGTCTTCGCCTGATCAATAGAATAGTCGGCAATTTTCGTACGACGCAGATTTTCACAATACGCGCCCGTCTCCAATTTCTCGCCAATATCCACCGCCAACGTTCGAATATAAGTTCCGCTTGAAACGTGAGTTCTGATCTTTAATTTGGGATATTCGTATGACAATAACTCCAATGAGTAAATTTCTATCACACGCTTAGGAATCTCAACTTGTTTACCTTCGCGCGCCAATTTATACGCTCTTTCACCGTTAATTTTTATTGCGCTAAAAATCGGCGGTGTCTGCTCAATTTTTCCCACAAATTGGCCAACCACCTGCTGAACTTCTTTCAAACTCGGCTCATAATCAGACACATCAGTAATTTCGCCTTCCGGATCACCCGTCGAACTATTCTTGCCCAGAATAATTTCCGCCTCGTACCATTTATCTAACTTAGTGAAAGTTTCAGCTTCTCGGCATTTCTTTCCAGTCACAATAATCATTAGCCCAGTAGCAAACGGATCAAGCGTACCCGTGTGACCAACCTTCACCTTCTTTCCCGCCTGATTAGATAAAACTCGTCGCAAGCGCGCTACCACCCCAAAGCTAGTCATTCCCTGAGGTTTGTCTATGAGAATCACTTCGTCCATCAACTATTGTCCTGGGATGTGGAATTGCGCTGGATTGAAGTCTGCGTTTTGAGCTGGCTGAGTTGGCATCGCAGTGATCGGTGCAGGCGCTGG
Organism: uncultured Candidatus Saccharibacteria bacterium; assembly: GCA_963548315.1. Classification (GTDB taxonomy): domain Bacteria; phylum Patescibacteriota; class Saccharimonadia; order Saccharimonadales; family Saccharimonadaceae; genus Nanosynbacter. The sequence continues at coordinate 5,206 of CAUUUJ010000030.1, forward strand.
AGCTTGCGGAGCGGTTACTGGCTCAGGAGCCACCCCTAGCGGCGCAATCTGTGGCAATCCATTTACATCAACACCTGTAGGCGCTGGCGGCATTGGTGGCAAAGCGCCGAAATCCGGCATTGCTGGTGGCATCGGCAAATCAAAGCCTGGTATGTTATTTTCAGGATTTGTTATTGCTGGCTCAATTGGCGCAATCGGCTGACTCGGAGCTGGCGCTACTGGATTATTCAATTGATTTGTGTCGTTGGTAATTGCCGAAATAATCGACTCTTCAGATTGCGGCGCAACAGGTATTGTCGACAATTTTTGCTCAGCGGCGTTAGTTGTCGCGAACGGATCAATCTTTGGTGGCTCATCAGACGCGCCCATAGCCGCATTTAACGGAGTATCGCCAAACGACGGCGTGTTATCACCCACGTATTTACCGTGCGTTAAGATGGTTTTATTTTGGTCGCTAGCCAATTCCCTAATCTTATCCTCAGCGGCTTGTGTAGTCGTTGCGTTCAGAGTGCCACCCATCAGCGGAGTTTCCTCAAAAGAAAGCTCACCCTTTGAAACTATTTTTTCACTAGGCTTTTCTTCCTCGGCTTGTGGCTCCTCTTTTATTGGCTCAATTTTAGCCAATTTTTCTTCAGCAATCCTAGCAGACTCTTCTTGCTTTTCCTTCGCTGTTTGTTCAGCTACTTCATCGACATCGCCCTTCTTTTCATGGCTAATCGACAAAGTTCCGTCCGCGTGTACGGTTTCCTCGTCTTTCTCTACTTCTTCAGTTTTATCCTCTGAAGCTTCTTCTTTTTCTGGAGATTTTTCTTCGATCTTTTCAATCTTCTGTGGCTCGTCCTCTACTTCGCTCTCTGCAATCTTTGAAACCACCAATTGCTGATTTGCGCCCGCCGCCATAAGTTCTGCAGCTGTAGTCATAACCTTTGATGACGTATTGCTATTACTAAACCTCTCAGTTACCGCCACAATTCCCGTAAGCAAAGCCGTCGCCATCTGTTCGTCCAGAGTTACCTTCGGCGTTTTCAGGTCATCAAGAAGCTCAACAACCATTTCACTCACGCCACTAGCATTAGATTCGTGCCAATCAACAGAGCCCAGACCACTCTTTACGTCGCCCGCTGTTATAGCCACAACCGTAGCATCGTGCAAAATCTTACCGTGCGCAGTCAAAGCCGTATCAATACTTTCACTATTTTCAACATTTAGCGCCAAAACTAGCTCAACGTTATAATCACCCTGTGAAAATTCCAAGTCTTTATCGGTAATTGTCGTACGATATGGCGTAATAAAAATCTTCACCGCGTCATCAACAACTTTATAGCGCAAATGGTCAGCCTTTTCTTTATCCAAGGCGATAATAAAATCACGTAAAGAATCTGCGGTCTGCTCAAACGTCTTATCAGGATTCAAGAACGTAATTGCTGGCGGAATGTCGCCACTAAACACAGCCGTAGCGTGCTTCCCTAGTTTATTGAGGAAAATCGTCAATCCCAATGCTGCCGACAATTCGTCGACTGACGGACTAGAACTCACCGTCACTAAAATATTAGTTACATCCTTTATACTCTGGATTACTTTTTGCTTTGCTGATCCGTTTGACATGATTTTTCCTATGTTTGTTTTTTGTAATTACGCTTGGCATCACTATACCATAAGCAGTACCATAAAGTCAATATCTAAGCCACCTCTTTACAATTTATGCTATTTTCTGTATAATTCTTCCTGATTAGCGATACAAATCTATAGAGGTAAAGGAGAAACATGCCAATCATCAAATCCGCCATCAAGCGTGCTAAACAAACCCTAAAGCGCCGCGAGCGAAACATCAGCATTAAAAAAGACATTAAGACTGCTGTTAAAGCTTTCTCTGCAGAACCAAGCACAAAAACTCTTGCTGCAGCACAAAGCGAAATCGACACCGCTGTTAAAAAAGGCTTGATTAAGAAAAACACTGCTGCTCGCCGAAAGAGCGCATTGAGCAAAATTGCTAAAAAAGCAGGAGTTACATTAGAAGCCGCTGCTAAAAAACCGGCTGCAAAGCCAGCATCAGCTAAGAAAACTGCTACTAAAAAAGCTCCAGCAAAGAAGCCAGCTGCTAAAAAAGCTGAAAAATAATCCGTAAAGATTACTAGAAAATACCCCGGAATTAACTGGGGTATTTTTATTTAACATCAGT
>CAUUUJ010000031.1:0-7076 GCA_963548315.1 uncultured Candidatus Saccharibacteria bacterium
TGTTTTATATGAGCTACGTCGAAATTGGTGTGCTTTGTCCGTGGTGTTTGACCTTGGACCTTGGTATGCTGATGATTATGTTCGGTTTGACGCGCTATAATGTTTTGCAGAAAAATATCTCTTGTCGATATATGCAAAAGATTGTTGGCGGCGGATATGATGCGCTTGCCATGGTGTCGCTGGTTGTCGCGGTAATTGTCGCGATAATCGCCAAATTCGGCAGCCAATTGTTCTAGTTTTGCTTGCTTTATGTAAAGTGCTTATGGTATATTTATGATATATATTTATCCTTAATTTATACCATCACCATGAAACATAATAGATCGCTATCAATAATAAAAGACCGTAAAGCCAAGAGATTTTTTGCCCTTGGCAGTTTTATTGTCGTTAGCGCAGCTTTAGGGTTTATGTTTTTGAATTCTCAGCAAAGTCGCGCAACTGTTCCTGGTGTCAATGGTCGATCTGAAGTCAGTCAGGTTTCTTATCGATTGTACGAATCGTCCAATAGTATTAATCCAGGTAGTCCGCTGGCAAATACCAACACCGCTGCCACGTTACCAAAAATAGGCGCTGATTTTCGGCTGAGGGTTGGTTTGCAGAGTAAGGGTGTGTCTTTTAAGAAATTAGCTGAATCTGCGACAGCATCGAGACACAATTGTGCTATCATGTCAGATGACAGTGTCTATTGTTGGGGAAGCGGTATCCAGGGTCAACTTGGGAATAATAAGTATGAATCTTCAAAAGTTCCAAAGGCCGTGTATACACAGGGTGTTCTTAATGGAAAATCTATTAAACAAGTTACTGTAGGTACTTACCATACTTGTGCAATTGATTCGAATAATAAAGCTTACTGCTGGGGGTATGGTGATGGTGGAAGACTGGGCAATGGAAGTAGTAGCGATTCTAAAGTTCCGTCTGAGGTTAAAGCTAATATTGGAGGAGGTCTTGATTTTTCTCAGATCACTGCGGGATATGATCATACTTGCGCAATTAGTTTGTCTGGCAAGATGTACTGCTGGGGTGAAGGGGCAAGAGGTCAGGGTGGTCGCTATACGTTGCTAAAATCACTATATCCGCACGAAGTTAGAGAGGATGAGCTTGGAGGAGAGACTGGCAAGCAGATTGTTGCAGGAGAATCGTTCACTTGTGCAGTAACGGTTCAGGGGTCGGTATTTTGTTGGGGTGATAATAGTGTCGGAAGAACCGGGGTGGGATCTGTTAATAACGTATCTAGGGTTCCAACTAGAGTTCGCGGACTTGACGGTAAGGTAGTTGAATCGATCGCTGTAGGCGAATCGCACGCTTGTGCTGTTATTGCTGGCGGTCAAGAAGTGTATTGTTGGGGAAGAAATAACAAGGGTCAGTTGGGTAATGCAGCATTTGGCTATAGAAATATTGCTTCAAGAGTTCCTTTTGGCAGTAGTATCCTTTCTGGAGGAAAGACTGTTAAAAAGGTCTACGCTGGTAAATTCACTACTTGTATGGTTTTGAGTAGTAATGAAATTTATTGTTGGGGGGATAATTCTAAGGGTCAAATGGGCAATGGGTCTACTACAGGATTTTTGCCCGCTCCTGTAAAAGTGAACGTTCCATTTACGGGTTCTGGCGAAACATCTATGCATATGTCTGATGAGTATTTATGTGCCTTACGCACGAATGGTGAATTATATTGTTGGGGAAGCAATGATAGTGGGCGGATAGGAAATGGTCAGGTGGGAGGTAATGTCACGCGCCCTACGTTAATAGCGCCTCCAGGGGGAACCATTGAATCTGCGTCAATGAAGCTGCGCGTCGAATATGCAAAAAAGGGCAGCGCGGCAACTTGTTCGGCGGTAAGTAGTTCAGATTGGCAAGTCGTGACCGGAGCGTCAAAACTTGCTTATTCTACGAGCGGTCCCGCTGACGGCACTAATATAAATAGCAATTCAACCGATCCAGAATTGCCGGCAGGAGCTACTACTTCTCGACCTCAAAGTATCGTGAGAAAAAGCGGGGCAGCTGGAACATTTACGAATGCACAAAAAATATCTGCTGGCGAAGTGGGTGTGTGGGATTTGGCGCTTGTTGATAAAGGGCTCGACAGGAATGAAAGTTATTGCGTCCGCGTAGCAACCGACACGACTGCCGCTCCTGGATCTAGTATTGACAGCTACACAATGTATCCAGAATTTAAGACCGCTCCTGGGTCGTTAGACATTCGTTTTAGGGATAATGCTGGCACTACGGTCGCGAATCCTGTCACGAATTTTGATAATTCCATTATTGGTAGCAGTAGTGTAATTACCAACGCCCTCTTATCTAACTCAAGTTCGAAGCAAATTGAAGTTACGAATACACAGACCAGCTCTGGGTGGAGCGTTGTGTTGTCGGCATCTGACGGTGTGACCGCCAAGTGGAAGCGAACTGGCGGCACAGAATCGTATATGTTCAACGGCACTAATGGTGATCAGGGATTTCTGTCTGTTAATTTTGGTACGTCGTCCGTCTTAGCTTCGGGTAATTCATTGAGCGGGTCAACTTGCCAGACATCAGGAATATCAAAGGGTGTTGATTCTCAATTTAAGGTAGGGACTGCCACGGCTAACGGTGTTACATTGATGAGCAGCAGCGGGTCAACTGGTCAATTGGGGTGCGCATTTTTGCTACAGAACGTTCGATTAAGCCAGACTATTCCAGCATATCAAAAACCAGGAACTTATGAATTACCAATGACATTAACGGTAACAGCGCAATAAGGTTGAGTATGAAAAATAGAGTAAAAAAATTATTCATCGTCATAACACTACTAGCTACTTTGAGCAGTCCTTATTCGGCTTTCGCGGATTCGTCGGCTAATTCTAATTTGTCGCAAGTGATTACTGATTGTACTCATGATTCTCTGGAAACTGGCAGTCAGATGAATGAGTCAATTTGTCCGATTTTTCTGCCAAAATTCTCTAAATTTGATTTGGTAAATGGGAAAGATTTGTTGGTATATGGTGTTTATGATGCAGTACATACAATAGCTGATCCCGCGACAGGACAGCACGATTTGAAGGTTGAGTTTAATGGTCGGACTTTTGTTTTGGGACGGGATAGCGAGCTTAAAGTTAACGGAAATATATGGGTGTTGGATTTTTCAAATTGGCAGAATAATCATCCGGGTGATAATTTTATGCCGCCAGTTCCAGAACATACCTATAACGGTCGTGTTACGACTAAGCTGAAGGATAATGCAACATCCCCAGAAGTAGTGCGGATTGCTGATTTTTCATTTACGACTCCGAAAAAGACCACTGAAGATGTTATTGTTATTCCAAAGATTGTTAAAGAGATAAGTAAGGCTTTGGCTAATACGGGAATTAATTTATGGATGATTATGGCTGCTGGTATTGGTGTAATTGTTGCGGCGTTCATTATGTTATTTATTGTTAAAAAACAGAAAAAGAGGGATGAATGAAAAAATAAGCATAATAAGTTATAATGTAATAAATTAAGTAAGGAGAAAAAATGAAAAAGTTAACGTTGTTGATCGTTGCGAGCGTAGGCGTGGTTGGTCTATTGGGATTGTATAATATGGCGAATTCCTCTGTTGCCAATGCCGCAACTACTGCCAACTCTAAACTCTCTCAGACAATTAATCCTGGAGTTTTGAGTACTGATATTCGTGACTCGACTAATTCCTTAGTTAATAATCCAACATTCGCTATGGGCGCTACGACAGTGTCATCCTCATTGGGGTCGGGAATTGGTGTTTTTGGAGATAACGACAATCGAATTTATGCCGAAAACCCAGGTGCCGCAGATAATGGCTGGACGTTGACGCTAAACGTAGCGACCCCAGGAACTGGTGTTTGGTCTGCTGGCGGTGGAAAACAGTATAAATACAACGGAACTATTAACGAGGGTCGCCTAACAGTTAATCCAGCTGGCGGTACAGTTACCCCTGTAATTGGTGCAGCTGCAGGTATTACCAAGGGTACTTCTACGACCTTTTCTGGTACTAGTCCCGTAACACTAATGAGCGCTTCAGCGACTGCTAGTAAAGTATGGGCTGGATATATAACTAATACCTCATTAGCCCAAACCATCCCAGCTGGTCAGGCAGCAGGTACATACGTATTGCCAATGGTTCAAACGATTACAGCTCTTTAGCGGACTTAGATTATTAAGCTAGAATAGACATTCTGATGAGTGTCTATTCTTTTATGTGCGACATTGATATAATAAGCATAATAGGTTTTTAAGGAGGGATATGAAGAATTCGTTGTGGAGTAAGGTTATTGGAGCGGCGATGATTGCAGGGTTGATTTTGCCTATGTCGGTGTCTGCTAATGGTATTGGTGGTCGACCGGCAAATCCTGATCCGAATAATCCCAGGACAAGCTCAATTTTCATCTATAATCTTTCTGGCGGCGCTTCGAAATCTGACCAATTGTATGTTCAAAACGGGTCTGATAAAGAAGAAACGATTGAAGTTTATTCGGTTGACGGTACGGTTACAACGACTGGCGATATGACTTGCAAGGAGAAGTCAGAGGACAAAGTTGGTGCGGGCAAGTGGATTTCTGTCTCTAAGAAAGAGGTGACTCTTGGTGCGAACGAGAACACGCTTGTTGATTTTACAGTAAATGTTCCAAGCAAAGCAGATGTTGGCGAGCATAATGCATGCATGGTTGTTCAGCGGAAGGTTAAGCAGTCGTCAAATAATGCTGGCGGTATTCAAGTTCAGACTCGTCAGGCTATTCGTATGGCGATAACCGTTCCTGGCGATATTCACCGCGACGTGACGATTGAGAAGTTTAATGTTAAGAATTCTAACAGTAGTCAATTGTATGAAGTTGCCTTAAAAAATTCTGGCAATGTGTCGGCTGATGTTGACGTAAAGCTGGTTGTGAAAGACCCGATGGGGAATGTTGTTTATAAAAACGGTGGCGTGAACGCGATGATTGCGAATGAAACACGGCAGTTTAATTATGATAGCAATTTAGCGCCGTTTTGGGGAGGAAAATATAAGGTAGAATTGTCGATTTCCTATAAAAAGAAGGCTGGCGAGTGGGGAATTAGCCAGGACAAAAATGAGCTAATCACAAAAACCGCCGAGCCAAAAGAATTGTTCTTCTGGCCATCAACTACAGCGTTAATGATGATTGGCGGTGGAATGCTTTTGTTCATTATTTTGATAGTGATAATTGTCATAAAATCAAAGCGGAACAAAAAAACTGTTCAATTTAAAAAACGTTGAGTTTATAAAAAAAGTGATAGAATAGATGTATGAAGAAAAGTTCTCTGATTAGAGCGTTTTTGAGCATTGTAGTCGTGGCGCTCGGCGGGGTTTTACTATTAAAGAACCTCGATATTATCAACATTAGCTGGGATATTTTCTGGGGTACGGTTTGGGCTGCAGGATTTGTGTTGTCTGGGCTGGTGAATATATTCAATTATCGAAATAAAACGGCATGGATTTGGGGATTATTGCTGGTCGCTATTGGCGTTCTGATTGGCTTCAATTCTTACGGAATAGTTGACGTTAGCATCTGGAAGGTATTCTGGCCTGTAGTTTTGATTGCTGCTGGTTTGGCAATGATGTTTAATACTAGCCCTAAAGGTGTTAGGCGTTCTAAAAAGCTGGACAAAGACGGCGCTGCTAATGAGAAAATTGCTTGTTTTTGGGGTGAAGAAGATTCTGTAAAAGGTGATTATACTGGCGGTTCGTTGGTTGCGATATTTGGTGGCGTGGATTTGGATTTACGTCAAGCAAAGATCAAAGACGGTTCTGTGATTGAAATTTTTACATTTTGCGGTGGCGTTAATATTACTTTGCCAGACGATGTAATTATCGAGAACGAAGTGCGCGGATTTTTGGGTGGAACTGATGATAAGACTCTACCTAAAGATTCTGCCAAAAAGACGTTATATCTGAAGGGTGAGTGCATTTTAGGCGGTCTGGAAATTAAATAGGGGCCGCTCTGATACGGTACGCACAGAAGTCGACATGATCCGGAGAGTGTCTGTATTGACAAAATTATTTTTTTGGTGTATAATCACAGATCAGTAATGAATAGAATAAACAGGAATAGAAGATAAAATGAGTAACAATGAAGTCATCGATAAGGGTAAATTATTGAGCAGGGCTATATGTGACGGTCTTAGTGGTCGGGTAGAGTTCGATCCTCAAAACGACGAGAGTAATCGTAAAGGTTGGGTGGAAGAGTTTATCGGCAAAGTTGGCTTTATGGGAGATAAGCTCAACCCTCCAGAATCAAGATTGGAATATTTTTTGGATAAAAATAACAGCTTTCGCTGGGTGATCGCGGCTAACGCTGGTTCTAGAGGCAAGGACCTTGGTGAGTTGTGGTCTGATCTTCGATCTGGAAAAGAGGGTCATGGCATGCTCCCGGCACTTCACACTCCGGCCGCAAGAGATAAGCTTGCGTGTTTTAATAGCGGTGTAGAGGCTATACAGGAGTATGTTAATTCATCTCGTGAAAGCACGGAGGAGAAGTTGGACGCTATTGCAATGGCCTACGAAGCTTTAATAATTTGGACGCATATATTCAATGATGGTAACGGTCGGACTAGTCGTTTTATAGGTAAACTAATTGAAGATGGTTTAGGCGATGTTGACTGTCTTGTAGCGGAGACAATTTCGGGTGATAATAGGCAGACTGTTTATTCTCCTACCGTCGAAACTAGAGAGGGCGTTCTTGAGGACTTAAATAACAGTGAATTGTCGGTTCCAAATGAAGATGAATTGCGTGCTAAGTTGGACAGTTTTCCAAATGATATCGAAGGTATGAAGCTGAACATCAAGGCGATCCTGGAAGATGAAGAACTCCGTCGAGCATATAGGCGCGAGCAGCGCAAAAGGCAACGGATGTTTGGGTTTTATGCTGTTCAAGGAGCAAATAAAGGATAGCTGGACTTTCTGTAAAAACGCGCTACAATAAAGATAGGGCGTTTTCGCGCGTACTGGCTGTTGTGGCGGTGTGGTGAAATGAGCGGTTATCAGCCGCGAAGCCTGCGGGAAGAAATCGGCATAAAGTCGAGATTAGAACCTGCCGTGAGCTTGCGTAAATAGCAAATAAAGAGCTGAA
>CAUUUJ010000032.1:0-5906 GCA_963548315.1 uncultured Candidatus Saccharibacteria bacterium
ATATATATCATACCTGGACAAAAAAGTCAACACTTGCTACACTGTAACAGATGAGAAAATTTCAAGTAATTACGCTTTTCCCAGAAATGACGACGGGAGTTTTTAATAATTCCATGATGTGGAAGGCTCAGAAAGACGGTATTGTAGAGCTTACGACGGTGAATCTGCGGGAGTTTGGTTTGGGTCCTCGTCGTCAGGTTGACGATACTCCTTATGGCGGCGGCGACGGGATGCTTCTTATGGTTGAGCCGTTATGGAAAGCGGTAGAATTTGCGAAATCTCAGGATGAAACGGCGAAAGTGGTACTGATGAGTCCGCGCGGGCAACGCTGGAAGCAGGCTAAAGCTCAGGAAGAAGCAGATGATGACAGGGATGTGATATTTATTTGCGGGCGATACGAGGGCGTTGATGAGCGAATTTTAGAACTGGTTGACGAGCAGTGGAGTATTGGCGATTTTGTGTTGACGGGCGGAGAGTTGGCGGCAATGATGATGATTGATTCTATTGTTAGGTTGATTCCTGGAGTTTTGGGCGGCGAAAAGTCTGCGGAAATTGAAAGTTTTTCAGATGGAGAAACGTTGGAATTTCCACAGTATACACGACCTGAGGAGTTTAAAGGTTTACGTGTGCCAGATGTTTTATTGAGCGGACACCACGGAAAAATTGCCGAGTGGCGCGCTGAACAATCGCGAATATTGACCAATAAAAATACCCCATAGAAACGGGGTATTTTAAGTTGTGGTGGATTTGTCGTAGAGCGAAAGATACGATTTTGTGGTGTTTATTTTTGTAACGTTCGCTGATTTAACTTTATGACGTTTTTATAAAAAGTGCAAGTGCTTTCGTAAAAAATACAACAAGCTTGAGCTTTTTTGACGCGCAAGCTATACTGAAATTATGTCTAGAAAAGTGAATAAAATTGTTAAATTGATTACAGGAATATTAATAATTGTGCCATTATTATGTCAATTATTTACGTTTGAGAAGTTTTCTGCGACTCTTACTCCTACGGGGGTTCCGTCATCTTTAAGTCTTCCGATTGCGATAATATTGGTGGTTGTTGAGCTGATGTCGTTGCCGTTTTTAATTGATATGAATATGCCAAAAAGAATTACTCTGGCGAGCAGAACGGCTGGTTTTTTGAGTTTGGGAATTATGACGGTAATTAGTTTTTTGGCGTTTGCGAACGGGCATGCGGCAGTGATATTTGGTGCAACGATAAAGAATGTGAATAATGTGGCTGCGATTTTTCTGGTATGTGTGACGTGGGCTTTGCTGATCTGTGCAAATTTATCAACGAAAAAAACAGCCAAATAATTGGCTGCTAAATTTCAAACTTGGCTGGGATGGAGGGATTCGAACCCCCGAATGGCGGGACCAGAACCCGCTGCCTTACCACTTGGCGACATCCCAACGGCAAACATAATTGTACTATAGAAAAATGATTTCCGCAAGCGTTTACTGGCCAGCGTTGACGCGATATACTTATAGTATGGATTTGCAATGGATCGTGAAGCTAATTGCTGACGGACTAGTGGTGCCGGTCGTGCTAATTGGTGCGTACGCGCTGATAAAATTGGTTCCAAATAAAGAGAAGTATCAAGTTTATAGCCAAGTTTTGATGGCTGGGTTGACTGCTTACGTGGCGGCAAAAATTATCGGGTCAATTTATCAACCAGATCAGATGCGCCCGTTCGAGATTCTGGGTGTATCTGCCGGCGCGTCATTCCTTAATAATCCGGGTTTTCCGTCTGATCACGCGCTATTTACAATGGCAATTACTTTGGCGGTATTTTTCGGAGCAAAGAGCTGGCGGCTGGCTGTTATTTGTTTGGTTATGACGATTCTAATATGTGTCGGTCGGGTTATTGCTCTGGTGCACACGCCACTTGATGTTGTTGGCGGATTATTGATTGCTTGCATAGGGATTGTTTGGTATAAACCGATGAATCTCTTGAAAAAATATAATATTTAAGCATATACATTTGCAATATTGACAAGTTTACGTTACAATTTACGTATGAAATTATTGTCAGCTATTTTCCGTGAAGAAATATCAGATTACACATATCCATTTTCAAGGCGAGTTTTCTTGAGGATTTTGGCGATTTTAGTTGCTAGCGGCGTGGCTATCTGGCTGCTGGCGCTTGCGTTTGATAAATTTATGATTACACCCGTATTTTGCGCGAACGCTGAGCATATTTCTATTTGTGCAAACAGCACGAGCATTGCATCTTACGTTGCGTTGGTTTTGGTGGGAATTATGTTGGTACCGGTGTTGGCGGTATTTGGCATTAAGCGACCTCTGTTGGTAGTGATCGCGGCAACTGTGTCATTGTGGGGTGCTACATTATGGGCTGGCGGATCTTGGATTTTGTCATTGCTATGGGTAGTTTTGGCGACAGTTTTGGTGTACTTGTCGTTAATTTGGTTGAATAGAATTCGTGGCAATGGCGCGGCAATTTTATTTATGACTTTATTCGCAATCTTAGCACGAGTTGTCTTAGCGTTATAATCACTGTACACTAAGTGTATGGAAATCATTATCATTATTCTCTTAATTGTTATTACTATTGGTTTGGGCGCGACTTTATTTGTCTTGCAATCAAAAATCAGCGAGCTAAAAAATCAATCATCCGTCGAGCTAATTAAAACCGATGTCGTGGAATTGGGGCGGACTATTGCAAAACTGAACGAATCCGTTAGCGATAAGTTGGAGCGAAGCAATGCGCAAGTCCAGACTTCCGTGCAGAAACAATTGTCAGAAAGCGCGAAGTTGGTGGCTGATGTGACGCAGCGGTTGGCTAAATTAGATGAGACCAATAAGCGCGTGGTTGATGTGGCAACCGATCTGAAAACCTTGCAAAACGTGTTACAAAATCCAAAGCAGCGTGGCGTTTTTGGGGAGTTTTATCTGGAGAGCGTGTTGGATAACGTTTTGCCAGCCAAGCAGTATCAAATGCAATATCGCTTCAAGGACGGTGAAATTGTTGACGCGGTTATTTTTCTGGACAAGGGTCAAATATTGCCGGTGGATAGTAAGTTTTCTTTGGAGAATTACAATCGCATGATTAACGCCGAGACAAAATCTGAGCGTGAAATGTGGCTAAATAAGGTGAAGGCTGACCTTAAGGGGCGAATCGACGAAACTAGTAAATACATTCGTCCGCGTGAAAACACTATGGACTTTGCTTTTATGTTTATTCCTAGCGAATCTTTGTATTACGATCTTCTGATTAACAATGTTGGTCAGGGCGGTTCGAGTCGCGATCTGATTGAATACGCGTTCCGGGACAAGCGGGTTATTATTGTGAGTCCGACTAGTTTTCTCGCGTACCTGCAGACCGTTCTTCAGGGGCTTCGTAGTTTGCAGATTGAAGAGCAGGCCAAAGATATTCAAGTTCGAGTTGGCCAATTGGGCGTTCATATTAAAAAGTTTGACGAGTTGATGACAAAAATGGGTAAGAGTCTTAGTACGACCGTTGGTCATTATAACAATACGTACAAGGAGCTAGGGAAGATCGATAAGGATGTTGTGCGAATTTCTGGTGGCGATAACCAAGCGCAGCCGGAGCTGATTGATCGGCCAACTCAGGAAGATTGACATAAAAAATACCCCGCCGATTAAGCGGGATATTTTATTGTGAAGTTATAATCTATTCTTCGTCTTTGTTTCGGTAGTTGACGAGTAGAAATAGGTTACCGCCTAATGCTGCACCGATTAGAGTAGCGGCAATTACTTCCAGGCTAAAGCGTGAATAGCTTTTTTCGCCTTCAGCTGGCAATACTCCGTTGCTACGTAGTTGAGAGTCGGTTTTCTCTGTAACGGCCAAAGAAACTGCTGGGTTCAAAGTTGCGCCTGAGATGTAGATCTCGCGTGGGTAAGTGCGGCCGTTTTTCTCAGTTTGAGTAGTGCTTTGATCTTTTTGGATTTTTGCAATAGCAGTACTTTTAATGTACGAAGAGATTGAGCCAGATACGACTAGGCCAATCATCAACGCTAAGCCAATTCCAAAAGCTTGACCAGCTGCTTTGATTTCTTTGCGCTGCAAAACTGCGGCGACGCCAAATACAAATACAGCGGTACCGACTAATTCCATCGCGAAGATGTTCCAAGAGAACGCGGTGAATTGGTCAAAGCTTAGGGCAAATCCGCCGTTTGTTAGTGAGCCAACAAGCACGATAGCCGCCATTGCACCGAGGAATTGTGCACCCCAGTAAAATGGTACAAGTACGGTCTTTAGTTTACGCATTGTCCATAGGCCAAATGTGACGGCTGGGTTTACGTGTGCACCAGAAATGTTGCCGATAATTGCAACGATGAACATCAACGCAAAACCGACATACATCGATGACAAAATATCTGATGCGAATAATGCGGCAAGTGTCAAAATGAACGTACCGATAACTTCCGCAATAACGATGTTAATTAAGTTGTTTGGTAATTTAGAATCTAGTTCGACACGCTTGCTTTTAGCGGTAGATTCAGCAACGACGCGCTTGACGGTCGTTTTGGTTTCAGTCTTAGCGGCAGCAGTTTTCTTTTCTGCGGCTTTAACTGGGGCTTTCTTTGAAGTTTTCTTCGTAGCCATATTCCCTCCTTAAAGTAATATCACGACTATTATAACATAATTTGCTATACTGTAGTTATGGGATTATTTGTAAATCAACAGGATCAGCGCAGTGAATTGCAAGAGCGAATTGCGGCGGAATTAAGAGAGAAGGCGAAGGCTTCGAGTTTGCGAGAAAAGGCAACTATGGACGGCGTCGATGACATAAGATATTTGGAGGGTACGAAACAGACGACGACTTTGGCATGGGCGTGGATTTTAATTGCTATTATGGCTGGTGCGGTGATTGTAATGTTTTTAATGCAAGGACGATAAAATGGTTGATTTAGACGAATTGAGAAGAGAAATAGTTTTGGCGGTTTCGCAATCCAAATCTCCGCGTGAGTTTTTGCGCGATCGACGACTTAGGGAATTGTATGAGCAAATCAAGTCATTGCCGCCAGTTGAGCGTGGTCCGTTTGGTAAGCGAATTAACGAGCTGAAGCAGGCGATTGAACAGGCTATTGCTGCGCGACTGGACGAGCTGGAAAAAGTTGACCTGAAACCGATTGACGTTACGGCACCGATGGATGTGAATTCGCCCAAACCTGAACTTTTGCCGAGCGAACAAGGCACGATTCATCCGCTGAGCACTGAAATTGAGCGCATTTCTGAAATTTTTAATCGCATGGGTTTTGTTACGGAAGAGTCCAGAGAGATTGACGATCAATTCCATATGTTTGAGAGTCTGAATTTTCCAAAAGGTCATCCAGCGCGCGACGATTACGATACGTTTATGACCGAGGAGACTGATTCTAATGGCGATCGTTTGATTGCGCCGGCACATACGTCGACTATGCAAAATCGCGTGTTGACGAAATATCGCGACAATTTGGAAAAAGGCGAGGCTATTGCCGCTATCGTTCCTGATCGCGTTTTCCGTAACGAAGATTTGGATGCGCGCCACGAGCATACATTTTATCAAGTCGAAGGCGTGTACGTTTCACGCCGAGTTAATGTTGGCAATTTGATTGCTACATTGCAAGAATTTTTGCAGGAATATTACGGCAAGAAACTTGACGTTCGCGTTAATCCATTTTACTTTCCGTTTACTGAGCCGAGTTTTGAGTTTGCGTTAAGCTGTCCGTTTTGTGAAGGGAAAAATCCTGATTGTAAAGTCTGCTCTGGTGAAGGTTGGATTGAGTTATTGGGCTGCGGAATGATTCATCCGAATGTCCTTCGGGCGGCACAAATTGACCCGAATGAATATACGGGATTTGCTTTTGGTTGCGGAATCGACCGCTTGGTTATGATGAAGTATGGAATCGAAGATGTCCGTCATTTTGAAAGTGGCAA
>CAUUUJ010000033.1:0-5775 GCA_963548315.1 uncultured Candidatus Saccharibacteria bacterium
AAAAAGGGCTTGCAAGTGGGTAGGTGTGGGTAGTATAGTGGAGTCAGTGGAACGAAAGTTGATGGAAAATCACCAACAAAAACAAACATCCACTATAAAAAACAACTAATCTACCACGAAGGAAGGACGACGTGCAGACAGATTACTTTGAGCGTAAGTTGGACGACAAGCGACGCTTGACGATTCCGGCTGAACTCAGGGCAGAATTTGCATCAGGCGTCGTGCTAACTCGCGGGTTTGGTAAATATCTCCACTTATATCCACAGCAAATCTGGGATCGGGAAGTGGAAAGCGCTCTAACTGGAAGTATTCTGGATGAGCGAGTTGCCGACCTGAACGTTAAATTCCGACGAGGTAAAACCGCATCGGCGCTCGACCAAAAACAAGGACGAGTGACGATTGAGCAGCATTTGCTCGACTACGCTGGAATTGACAGAGAAGTCGTTGCTGTGCGAGCGGGGGAATATTTTCGGCTAATAGCGGCCGAGAATGCGGAATAGTAGATTAGCTAAGCACCTTAACAATTAGAACCTCTCGAGATCAACTATCTGGGTATTTGAAAATGGCATGTGGCAATTTGCTCCACATTAAAAACGGCAACGCACCTTCCTCAAACACCTCCCAAAAAAAACTCCACCTCACACATAAGTCTCTTTGGAAAACATGGTTGTTACTGACAATCAACAAATTTCCACTCTAAGACAACAAAAACAAACAAAACACAAATACAAAAAAGCCAGAATTAAATATCCAGTTAGGTGATCTCGAGCATTATTTCTGTATAATGGAATAATGATGAGTATTAAAGAACATCCACCACAGTCGGAAGAGTCTCAGACGGGCGAACCGATGCATGTTCCCGTACTTTTGGAGATAACCCTTAGCAAGCTACAGCCAGTCGAAGGCGAGTCGTATCTCGATTTGACGGCTGGCTATGGCGGCCATGCTAGGGCATTCTTAAATAGGACGGATAATTACTTGAGCTCAGTGTTAGTCGATCGTGATGAAAACGCGATTAAGACATTGGGCGATTTGGCTGAAAAAGGCGTAACTTTAATTCACAAAGATTTTGTGAGTGCGGCGCAAGATTTGGTCAAGCAGGGGCGTAAGTTTGACGTGATTTTGGCTGATTTGGGGGTGTCGTCACCGCAGCTTGACAGAGCAGAGAGAGGTTTTTCGTTCAGATTTGACGGTCCGCTAGATATGCGGATGGACAATCGGACGGAAATTACAGCGGCAGATATTGTCAATTCGTATTCGGTTGATGATTTGACGCAGCTGATTATTCGTTACGGCGAAGAAAATCCCGGGCGAGCAAGGCGAATTGCGCAGGCAATTGTCAAGGCTCGACCAATTCAGGGAACGACTGAGCTGGCTGATCTGATCAAGCAAACCGTTGGTCGCGGTAGTATGAAGCATCATCCTGCGACTCGTACCTTTCAGGCGCTACGCATTGAAGTCAATCACGAACTTAAGCTGATTGAAGAACTATTGCCACTTTTGCCACGCTTACTTAATAAGGGTGGGCGAGTAGGAATAATTAGTTTTCATAGCTTGGAAGACAGATTGATCAAGCGTTACTTTTCGGAGCAAGCGACAGCTGGCTATGAGGCTGAGCTGATTGTTCCAGAGAAAAAACCGGTGTCTGGAGCTGAAGACGTTCACAATCCGCGTAGTCGAAGTGCAAAATTTCGATACGCCGTGAAAAAATAAAACAAAAAGAAGGAGGCACATTATGCCAATCCACATCAAAGTAGAATTCCAGAATACAGACAAGGCAGAGACTGTTTCAGTACGCCGCGGCTAAACTAAAGCGTATTCCGGAATATATAGAAAGACCAGCCTGTCTTTAACGGGCGGGCTGGTTTGTTATGCTAAATACAAATATAAACATAAAAGATAGAGACAAATGACAAACACCACCACATTTACTTCACGACGTTCACACGGTCAATTGCGCCGAAATCAGAATTCTACACGTTTTCAGTCTCAGGTCAAACTTGGTCCTGTTGCTCATACAGTGCTAGTTGCATTGATGATTACAGTACTGGGCTTGATTTATCTTACTCAGGCAACCAGACTTACAGCTTACGGCTATGAAGCCCAGAGTCTGGACACAAAAATCACCGAACTAAGCGCAAAAAAGTCAGAATTGGAAGTGCAGAATGCACGCTTGACGGCGTTAGAGAAGGTGAAGAATAGCAATGTCGCTTCAGCTATGACGACAACCGAAACGCATTACGCTCAATAGTGATATAATAAGATAAGCAATATGCAGCGGCTTATTCGTTCAAGAACTGGTTGGTTAGCCATCGCTTTACTAGTAGTGATGGCGGCTTTTGTGTTGCGATTATTTCAATTGCAGATTTTGCAATATGGCAAATACACGGAGTTGGCGCGAGCGAGTCAGCAGCGTCAATTTATCATTCCTGCGGAGCGCGGGAAAATTTACATGATGGACGGAAAAACGCCAGTTCCTGTGGTGCTTAATCAGGCGGTCTATACGGTGATTGCGGATCCGCAGTCGATTGACGATAAAGAGCGAAGTCAGCTTGTTGACAGTTTGAGGGAAATCGCTGGCGGTGAAATGACAGAAAATGTATCTGAACGGCTCAGTAATAAAAAGTCGCGCTATGAAGTTTTGGCGAAGAATATCACCAGGACTCAAGCGGAAAAATTGAAAAAGAAAAACTTTGCGGGCGTGTTGTATCAGCAGAGTTCTATTCGAAATTATCCTGAGGGCGAACTGGGCGCGCACGTGCTTGGATTTGTGAATGCGGCTGGCGAAGGTCAATATGGCGTCGAAGGTTCTCTGAATAAGCAACTTAAAGGTCGGGACGGGCTATTGCAATCTGTAACTGACGTTAGAAACATACCTTTGACGGTTGGAAAAAATAATATGCGAATCGAGGCGAAATCTGGCGACAATTTGGCGCTGACGGTGGATAGGAATATCCAGAATCAGACTGAATTGGCATTGAAAAAAGGAGTCGAAGCAGCTGGCGCCACCGAAGGAAGCGTGATTGTTATGAATCCGAAAAACGGTCAAGTTCTGGCAATGGCGAATTATCCGACTTACAATCCGGCGGATTTTGCCAAGCAGAAAAATGGGTCGGTGTTTGTAGATAGCGCGTCGATGGTGCCGTTTGAGCCGGGATCGATTATAAAATCTTTTAGCTTCGCCACGGCAATTGACAAGGGCGTTATTACGCCGTCCAGCACGTATAATAATACCGATTGTATTAAAGTTGCTGACCGCACGATGTGTAATGCTTTGAGAGGTTTGGGTGGCACGATGACGATTCAAGGCGCGTTTAACAATTCGCTCAACGTTGGTACGATTACCGCGATTCGAAAATTAGGAAATGGTTCGCAGATTAATTTGCCGGCTCGCCAGATTTTGTATGAATATTATCACGATAAATTTGGCTTTGGGGCTAAAACTGGAATTGAGCTGGGCGAGGTTTCGGGCTATATTTATCCGCCAGATAGCGCTGAGGGAAATGAGGTTCGCTATTCGGCTATGACCTACGGGCAAAGTATGAACTTGACTACGGTTCAAGTCGCGGCTGGATTTTCATCGCTAGTTAACGGTGGTCAATATTATAAGCCAACCATTCTCGTTGGTACAATTGATGAATCTGGCAATCTGAAGCCGTCGGAAAATAAAGTCATTCGCCAAACCGTAAGCGGCGGTACGTCATCACAGATGCGAACGATGCTAACGACAGCGCGCCGATCTTCATTCCTATCAAAGAGTGACAAATCTGGCTATGAAATTGGTGGAAAAACTAGTACTTCTGAAACGGTGGTTAATGGCGCTTACACTCAAAAGGAAACGATTGCTGCATATATTGGTTATGGCGGTGGAAAAAATGGCGCCGAATATGTCATAATGGTACGTGTAGCGGCTCCAGGTAAGGGGATTAATTTGCAAGGAAATCTTCATGCCGGACCAATTTTTACAGATATATCCAACTGGATGATTGATTATATGAAAATAGCACCAAAGGAATAAATATGGGAATAGCTTTACAAACAATGACCAATGAATTGACGCACGTATTTTTACTGAGCGTCGGCGCGTTTTTACTAGCGATGTTTTTAACGCCAATTTATACGTTTTTCGCTTATCGATATCGCTTCTGGAAGCGCCAAAGGTCGGAAAGCACTGATGGGAAAAAGCTAAAGGTTTTTGCCAAATTCCAAGCAGCAAAATTGCGGCGAAACATTCCGACGATGGCTGGAGTGATTGGCGTAATTTCAATCTTTGTGGTAACGATTTTCTTCAATTTAGACCGAGCGCAAACCTGGCTTCCTCTGGCGGCGCTGGTTGGTGGCGGAATTGTTGGGCTAATTGACGATATCATCAATCTACGCGGCTTGGGCGGCGGTGCGGCTGGGCTTCGTAGTCCAGTGAAGTTTGCGCTGATTACGTTGATTGGCGTGGTTCTTGGTTGGTTTTTCTTCGCTAAACTGGGCGTGGCGAGTTTCCACGTACCGTTTGTGGGTGAAGTGAATATTGGCTGGTTGATAGTCCCGTTGTTCGCATTTGCGGTGGTGGCTACTGGTAACGCTGTTAATATTTCTGACGGAATGGACGGTCTGGCAGGTGGGCTGCTTAGTATTAGTTTTGGGGCGTTTGGTGTGATTGCTTTATTACAACAGCACGTCATATTGGCGGGATTCTGTTTTACGGTTGTTGGTGTGCTTTTGAGTTATTTGTGGTTCAATATTTATCCAGCTCGATTCTTCATGGGTGACGTTGGCAGCTTTGCTTATGGCGCGTGTTTGGGTGTTGTGGCAATGCTGACCGACTCTTTGCTCTTACTTCCTGTGATTGGCTTGCTATTTGTAATCGAGGCGGGATCGAGCTTGACTCAAATCGTCAGTAAGAAGCTGTTTAAGAGAAAGATTTTCTTATCTGCGCCGATTCACCATCATTTGGAGGCGATTGGTTGGCCAGAAACTAAAGTGACGATGCGCTTCTGGGTTATTGGCTGCGTGATGGCGTTTATCGGTGTGATGCTGGCGCTTGCTGGAGGTCATATTGCGTAATTCGGTCGCCAAAAATCGTCAATCTATCGCTCAGCCGGTTCGAAGTCATCGACCGATGTACCAGATTGTGCTTTATATGGGACTTTTGCTGCTGCTTGGGCTGATTGTTATGTATGCGCTGGGGCCGCAACGCGCCAACGTGATGAATTATGCTTACGGCACGAATTATAGCGATACGTATTTCTTTGGCAAGCAGCTGACGAGTGTGTTTATTGCCATAGTGGCTTTTTCTGCGTTTTACTTTACGCCGTACAAATGGTTTGTTGGCGAGAGATCAAGATACATTCTTTACGCTGGATTTGCGCTATGTATTTTACTATTTCTCTCGGGCGCGGTACTTCATTTGTCGTTTGCGCAAGAAACCAACGGCGCGTATCGATGGTTTTATCTGGGAGGATTAGGTAGCTTTCAACCGGCAGAGTTACTTAAATATGGCGTGCTATTGTTTTTGGCGGGATTTTTAGGGCGTCGCTCGCAACAGGGAAAATTGAACGACATCCAAGAAACTATCATTCCGCTGGGCATTATTTCCGGATTATCGCTACTGATGATTGTGTTTTTACAAAAAGACTTGGGAACGGGAATTTCGTTGATAGCGATTATCTTATCAATGATTTTAGTGGCTGGAATTGATTGGAAGATTTTCAAGAAGATCCTGGCGATTGTTGCACTTTGTGGTTTGGTGATGATTTTTACGTCGCCACACCGAATTGAGCG
>CAUUUJ010000034.1:0-5674 GCA_963548315.1 uncultured Candidatus Saccharibacteria bacterium
TTTCTTATCTGTTATAATGTTTGCAGTATGGTACAAGTAACACGTAAAGATCAGAAGGAAGCGAACGAAAATATTATTCGTCGTTTCAACCGCAGGGTTTTGCAAAGCGGTGTTTTGGCTCGCGCTAAGAGCGTTATGCGTTTTGAAAAACCAATTTCAAAGACCGAGCGTCGTAAAAAAGCTATTATTCGCCGCGAGCGACGAGCTGAAAAAACGGCAAAAATGCGCCTAGGGGTGCGTTAATGTCTGCGCTAAAAGAGCGCATTACTAGTGAAATGAAAGCCGCTCTATTGAGCGGCGATCGTTTTCGTGGTGATGTTTTGCGTAATCTGAAGGCAGCAATCTTAAACGAAGAAGTTTCTTTGGGCAAGCGAGAAGACGGCTTGGATGATTCTGAAATTGAAAAAGTCGTTGCTCGAGAAGTGAAAAAGCGCGTCGAAAGTGCGGATTTATATCGAAAGAATGACCGTGCAGAATTGGCGGAACCTGAGGAAAAAGAGGCGGAAATTTTACGAGAATTTTTGCCAGAGCAACTTGGTGAGGCGGAAATCTCGAAGATTGTAGAAGAAGTTATTGCGAGTATGGACGATGTCTCAATTCAGAAAATGGGACAAGTTATTGGCGCGGTAAAAAATAAGGCTGGCAATGCTGCGGATGGCGCGTTGGTAGCAAAAATTGTTAAAGAAAAACTCACAAAATAGGAGGAAAAATGATTGTATTTTTTGGGCCAGCCGGTGCTGGTAAGAGTGTGCAGGGGCAAATTTTAGCGGCGCGTCACGGTTGGCGTTGGCTTAGTGCCGGACAGTTGTTGCGCGATACTCACGATGGCGAATTGATTCATCGTATGCAATCTGGCGAACTGGTGCCGATGGAAACTATCAACGGTTTGATGGGTGAGGCTCTTAATAAAGCTAAGGATATTAATGGCGTAATTCTAGATGGTTATCCAAGGCAATTAGAACAGGCTAAATGGCTGATTGAGTCGCGTTCACATCACGGAAAAGACGTTAAGTTGGTGATTGTGCTGGAAGTTCCGCGCGATGAAATTCTGGAGCGCTTGAGGGTTCGCGGTCGAGTTGACGACACGCCTGAAGCGATTGACAAGCGACTCAGTATTTATCGAGGTGAAATTTACCCGATGTTGAACTATTTGAATGACAATGGAGTTCCAATTGTACATATGAGCGGTGTTGGAACTGTTGGCCAAGTTCATGATGAAATCGAGAGAGAGTTGGTTAGCCGTGGCATTGTTGAGGGTGTAAAATGAGTCAATTGATCACTGGAGAAAAAACGCCGCAACAGATGAAAGATATGCGCGAGTGCGGCAAAATGCTTGCGACAATTTATGATGAATTGAAAAAATCCGTAACGGCTGGAATGAGTGAGTTGGACGCTAATGATTTTGTAGCCAAGCGAATTAAAGATTTTGGCGCGGAAGCGACTTATCTTACGGACGAAGTGAAATTCCCGGGAGTGATTTGTATATCGACGAACGAGCAATTGGTGCATTCTTTGCCGACCGAATATGTTTTTGAAAAGGGCGACGTGGTCAGCTTTGATTTGGTAATTGGCTATCGTGGAATGAAAACGGATAGTGCTTTTACTATGGTTGTCGATGAAGAACCTAAGGGCGCGAAGAAACATTTATTGCATGCAACAGAACAGAGTTTATATGCTGGAATTGACGCGATAACTGGCGATGGAACGCGAGTTGGCGATATTTCAGCGGGAGTGGAAGCTGTGTTGAAGAAGGCCAAACTTGGTATAATCCGTGAACTAGTCGGTCATGGCGTGGGGCTGAGTATGCATATGGAGCCAGAAATTCCGAATTACGGCAGGCGAGGAACTGGTCCGATGTTGCATACTGGCGACACAACTGCAATTGAACCGATGGCGAGCTTGGGCGGCGAAAAAATTATCACCGACAGCGACGGCTGGACGATTAGTATGAAAGACGGCAGTCTGGGCGCGCATTTTGAGCATACGGTATTGATTACCGAAACTGGTGCTGAAATTCTGACGAAACTTTAGGCTAATTCACTTGCCAAATTATAGGCATAACCTGTATAATAGAGCTTATGCAGGAGCAATCTCGATATGTGGTAGGAATTGATATTGGCACAAAAAACGTGCGCTGTGTCGTTGGTTATATTGACGCAGAAAATGGTGCGCCAAAAATTGTTGGCGTCGGTGAAGCGCCGAATAGCGGAATGCGAAAGGGAACCGTAACGAATTTGAGTGGTCCAGCTGAGGCTATTGATAAGGCCTTGGAGCCGGCTGAGCGAATGAGCGGCCACCAGATTAACGCAGCTACGTTGAGCATTAACGGATCTCATTTATTAAGCACGAAAGCCGACGGAATGATTACTGTTGGAACCGTTAATAATGAAGTCACTCATGATGATATATTGAGGCTGGAGGAAGTTGCTACAACTGGAAAAGTGCCGCAGAATAGAGAAATTTTAGATATTATTGCGCACGCATATAGGCTGGATGGTCAGGATAATATTAAAGATCCAATTGGTATGACTGGTGCGCGTCTGGAAATTAGGGCGAATGTCGTGTCTGGTTTGGTTCCACACATTACTAATTTACAGAAGTCGGCGGAAATGGCTAAGGTTGAAGCCGTGTCTGTTGTTCCGTCGGTTTTGGCGGCAGCTCAATCCGTTCTTACGGAAAGTCAGCGCGAAAACGGCGTTGCGGTGATTGATTTTGGTGCGGCAACTACAGGAATTGCTATTTATGAAGAGGGCGATTTGCAACATCTGGCGGTTATCCCAATGGGCGGTCAGAACGTAACGAACGATTTGGCTATTGGGCTCAGGACGGATCCGGAAATTGCGGAAGTTGTGAAATTGGCACATGCGAGATTTGGCAGCGAGACTTTGGGTGAAGTTGAGACGAAGGTTGAAAAGCAGACATATAAGTTTAACCAAGAAGAAATTGACGAGATTGTTCAAGCGCGATATGAAGAGATTTTTGAAGCAATTGCTAAAGAACTGAAGCGAGCTGGACGATTAGGCAAGCTACCGAGCGGCGTTGTGCTGGTCGGTGGTGCGGCGAAAGTCAAGGGTATGGTGGAATTTACGAAAGATCAATTGAGCGTGGCGGCACGCTTGGGCGTTCCGGCTGGCTATAGCGGAGTTAGCGATGAAGTTAAAGGCGCGGAATTTTCGGCTGCGGTTGGTCTGATGTTAATTGATTCTATGGGTATTTCGCAGCAGGTAAAACCGATAGTTGGCGCAAATGATGTCACTAAAAAAGCTGGCGGTTTACTCAAAAATATTTTCGCTAGATTTAAATAAATGATATACTTTATGTAAGGATTAAGAGAGGGAATATATGCCGCAAATACAACCAAGTGAAGTTCAAACATTTGCCAGTATAAAAGTCGTCGGTGTTGGCGGCGCTGGTGGTTCAGCTATTAACCGAATGAAAGATGCTGGTCTAACTGGTGTTCAGTTCATTGCTATGAATACGGACGCCCAGGCGTTGCATAATTCTAAAGCTGACATAAAAATTCATCTTGGTCGTGACGCAACTAATGGTTTGGGTGCTGGTGCCGACCCTACTGTTGGTGAGGCCGCAGCTAATGAATCTCGTGACGAAATTAGGGAAGCACTAGAAGGCGCGGACATGGTATTTGTAACAATTGGTGCTGGTGGCGGAACTGGTTCTGGTGCTGGTTATGTCGTGGCAGAAGTGGCACGCGAGCTTGGTATTTTGGTAGTTGGCGTAGCAACTCGACCGTTTAGCTTTGAGGGTGAAAAGCGCCGAGTTAACGCGGATTGGGCGATTTCTCACTTGGGACGCGAGGTTGATACCTTGATTACTATTCCAAATGACAGATTATTGCAGACGATTGATCGACGAACGCCGTTGCTGGAAACATTTAAGATTGCCGATGACGTTTTAAGGCAGGGTGTTCAGGGCATTTCTGAACTAATTACTGAGCATGGTTTGATTAACCTTGACTTTGCTGACGTTAAGGCAATTATGAGCAATGCCGGTTCAGCTTTGATGGGAATTGGGCGAGCGAGCGGCGACGACCGAGCGGTTCAGGCGGCGCAACAAGCTATTGAAAGTCCTCTAATTGAGGTGTCGATTGATGGCGCCAAGGGTGTGCTATTCAATGTAACTGGTGGTTACGATATGAGTATGGCAGAAATTCAGGAAGCTGCAGAAATTATTACTAGCGCTGTTAGTCCGAATGCCAACATTATTTTTGGTGCGACTTTGAAGCCGGAAATGGAAGACGAGCTGGTTATTACGGTGATTGCGACAGGATTTGATAGCGATACATTCCGCCAGCAGGAAGTTAGCTTGACCGTAGGTGACGATACAAAACCTGCCGAAACAGAAGTTGATGACGAAATGGTTAAAAATATTGACCTAGAGTTGGACAAGGAAGAATCTGCCGAAAGTTTTGCGGCTGAGCCGGAGACTAATATTTGGGAAAATCCAACCGTTGAAGCTGACGATGACGAGGATGATACGCCGGCATTTCTGAGGCGACGAAAGAAGAACAAGGAGTAGATAAAATGGTGTTTAATATTGGCAATAGTCGCGTTATTGAATCACGCGAAGTTTCTGATGGTGCCGCAATTCGACGTCGCAGAGAAACTCCAGATGGCAAGCGATTTACCACGTATGAGCGAGTTGAAAAACCGAATCTAGCGGTGATAAAGAAAAATGGTGATCGTGAGCTGTTTGACCGAGTGAAATTGGCGAATTCGACGCGCCGTTCGGTCGGAAAATTCTTTAAGTCTGATGAGGAAGTCGATAATATCATTACGGCGGTTGAAGACTCTTTATACGCGCTGGGCGAATCGGAAGTTACGTCAAAACAGATTGGTGATCAAGTTTTGGACGAACTAGAAAAGCGCAACGAAGTGGCGTATGTTCGTTTTGCTAGCGTTTTTTACGAGTTTAAGACGTTGGACGATTTTGTGGAGATTTTAGCGAAGCGACGCAGTAAGGGCGAGCGGGAATTGTAATGCGAGTAGTTGTAATTTATCGTTCGGAAAGCGATTATGCGCGCCAAGTTTCAGACTTTCTGCGCGATTTTAGCCGACAAACTGGTCGGGTTTTAGAGGAAATGAGTCCCGATTCTGCAGAAGGTAATAATTTTTGCGAAGTGTATGATATTGTGGAATATCCAACAATTATTGCGCTGAGCGACAGTGGTCAACTGCAAAACCTTTGGCGTGGCTTGCCGCTACCAACAATTAGCGAAGTGAGTTTTTATGTTTAGTAAAATCAAAAACTGGTTATTTCACGAAGATTTGAAAAAGCAAAATTTGGCGGCATTTATAATGCTTGTCGGTAGTGGGTTAGGGCTATTGGCGTCATTCGTATTATCTATTGAAGCCTTGGAATTAGCAAAAAACTCTCACGCTGTATTAAACTGCGATTTTAGCTCGGCTCTGAGCTGTTCGGCGGTGGCGAATCATTGGTCGGCGGCTATTTTAGGATTCCCAAATAGTTTCATTGGCGTGATGACTTTGCCTGTTATGGTAACAATTGCAGTGGCGTTGTTGGCGGGAGCGAAGTTTCCAAAGTGGTTTATGCAGGCGGCGCAGGTTGGCGCTATCATCGGAATGATATTTGCTATTTGGATGTTTTATATGAGCTACGTCGAAATTGGTGTGCTTTGTCCGTGGTGTTTGACCTT
>CAUUUJ010000035.1:0-5480 GCA_963548315.1 uncultured Candidatus Saccharibacteria bacterium
CCTACACCAAACACTCCTTCAACACCAACACCTAGCCCAGAATTGCCAAAGACTGGTGCAAGTGACGCGATCATGTCAGCACTAGGCCTAGGTGGACTAACTACAGCTACTATCGCTTACATCGCTAGCCGCCGCCAAATGTAATAAGCTAAGCTAGCAACGAAATACCCGCCGAGATGGCGGGTATTTTTTATTGGCGATGAAGCCGTTGAGTCTATAACTGCTTTCGACCTTCCAACGCGTGAGTCAGTGTAATTTGGTCTGCATACTCAAGGTCAACGCCGACTGGAATACCTCTGGCTAAGCGTGTGATAGTTGTATTTAATCCAGCTTCTTGGATGTAGCGCTGCAAGAATAGCGCGGTCGACTCGCCCTCAACTGAAGCGTTCGTAGCGATGATAATCTCCTGAACGTCGTCGGTTTTTATGCGCTCAATTAGTTCTGGGATATGCAATTGCTCCGGTCCAATATTGTCAATTGGTGAAATAACGCCGCCCAGCACGTGGTATGTGCCCAGAAACTGCCCCGTTCTTTCTATAGCAACGATATCTAACGGCTCCTCAACCACACAAACGATTTTTTTATTCCTGTTCGAATCTGCGTATAAAGGCGACACATCGTCATCTGAGTCGATTAACGCAAATGTCTTCGGGCAGGTTTTTACTCGGTCGTGCAATCGATCTAATGAATGCGCTAATTGCTTTGCGGATTTGGGGTTGCGGCGTAAAACCGCGTAGGCATATCTTTCAGCCGTACGCGGTCCAACTCCAGGTAGATTACCAAAATCATCAATTAAAGCAGTCAGAGCTTTTGGTAAAATGTCGATTGACATGGCTTTAGAATGGCAAGTTGCCCAAGCCGCCCATCAATGGCTTCATAGTTTCAGCAGCGACTTCCTGAGCCTTTGTCATACCGTCGCGAACTGCGATTTCGATCCAGTGTTCCAACTCTTCGATATTCTCCAAGTCGACCATTTCTGGGTCAATCTTTACAGACTTGATCTTTAACTCGCCAGTGATTTGTACGATCACAGCGCCATCGCCAGCCTCAACTTCGATGATTTCTTTGCCTAATTGTTTCTGTGCTTTGCGTAATTGTTGCAGCATTTTTACCTGATCAAACGCCATATTCCTCCTTATTTAACACTTATAATTATACCCTATTTACGGTCGGATGTGTAGACATAGAAGCGATCGCCGTCTTTATGGTCATTGACAATTACTGACGACAGGTGTCCAGAGTAAGTTTGCGGAATTTGAGACTTTACGCTGTGACTCACATATAAAGTCTGTCCGACGTTTGCTGGCGCTGTGTGGATAATTGATATCTGGTGATAGTTGTGTTTTTTAAGCGCTTCGTAAATCGGTGATTCTTCTTTACTGACCAATAACGAGAACGAATCGGTCGGCGCAGTATTTTTACGGAGTAGAGATAAATCTTTATTAAAGCGTGAAACTGCTTCTGGGAAATAACGATAACCGTCAATATAGCGGAAGCTACCACCCACCACCATAACGATAATTAGCATTGATATAAGAACCAATCCTGTGCCGCGAGCGTATGGATTGCGCGGGAAAAGGTCGTACCACATATTCATTAGGGATTCCAATCCGACCGCCAAGAGAATGAATAACGGGATGATGATTATCGGGGTGAGGCTTGGCTGGAAGATGAGTAGCGCCAATGCTAAGATTAGCCATGACCAAATCATAAACGAGCGGGCGCTGGAGATTTTTTGGAAGCTGCGGAATAGTCCTAGTCCAATCAACACCATTGCGTTGATGTCCATAATTGGCGTGATTTGGTTCCCTACGACTGATGGGAAAATGCGGATGTATGTGTAATATAAAGTCCTGAGGTTTGCGATGATGTCAAAACTTAGACCGTTGATGCCGATGAGGTTGTAAAATAGCGCGTGGGATTTATAACAAAGAAAACCAATCGCACAACTAATTGTGAATAAAATAGCGGACGGCACAATCCAAGACTTACGGTGTTTTCGGGAGATGAGGAAATAGCGTGGATGCGGATGTAGAAAGGCGATGATCAGAAGTCCCAGATTGATATACCAAAAATACGGAGTGAAGAGGCTGAGTGCCGTGGTGATGGCTAAGCTGATTCGCCAAATGGAGGCGTTTTGGGCTTTCTGGAGAATCAATGTAGCAAAAAGCAAAGTTAGCGCGGTGTAAAAGATGTATAAAATGCCAACAGTTGCGCTTTGACCGATGAATAAAAATTGACCAGTCGTTGCCATGATCAATAGCGATAGAATCGTTGTGGACGGCTTAAACCAGCGCTTTAAGAGGAAGAAAATAGCGACGGAGCTGGCGATTGAAAGGATTACGGCGGGTGCTTTAATTGTTAATAAGCTGACGCCGAACAGTTTGAAGAATAGCAATTGAAGAAGGTGAAATGGCAGATTTGTGACGGCGATTCCCTCGATGCTAAAATTCAAGTGATTTGTCGTATTGACCATGTCGATTTCTGCTTGCGACAAGCCTCCCGGCACGTGCAATGCGGAAATTATAATAGCCCCCACGTATAGTAACGCCAGCAGCGTATAGCCGAAAACGTAGCGCCATCGGTAAAGGAATATATCGGTAACTTTTTGCTTTTTCATTGGTATGATTATAACACAATTCTATTCATGCTTGCGATCCAGACTCATAAAGCGTAGGCGCTCTGGGTGGAAGTATAACTGGACTTTACCGACCGGACCATTACGGTGCTTAGCGATGATGAGGTCAGTAATATTTTGAACTTCCGGGTTGTCAGGCTCGTAATATCCGGGGCGATAAATAAAGCTCACGATGTCGGCGTCCTGCTCAATGGAACCGGATTCGCGCAGATCGGCTAGTTGTGGAATTGGCGGCGTGCGTGATTCAACGGAACGGCTCAGCTGACTTAGGGCAATTAGCGGCACATTCAATTCTCGAGCAATAAGTTTCAGTCCGCGTGAAATTTCCGACACCTCCTGAACGCGGTTCCCGTTGTGGTTTCCGTTGGCCTGCATAAGCTGCAAATAGTCGACGATGATTAACCCTAATTGGTTTTCATGAGCAATTCGACGCGCTTTAGTTCGCATTTCCAAAACTGACAATCCTGGCGTGTCATCGATATAAATTGGTGCCTCAGCCATTTCTCCCATAGCCTCAGACAATTTAGCAAAATCTTCATCGCTCAGATTTCCGGTGCGAATATTCCAGCTATCAACTCCCGACGCATCCGCCAGCATACGGTCGACCAGCTGCTCCTTGCTCATCTCTAGGCTGAAGAATAGGACAGGATTTTTTTCAATCGTTGCCACGTTATAAGCCAAGTTTGTCACCAGTGTCGTCTTACCCATGGCTGGACGCGCCGCCAGAATAATCAAGTCTGATTTTTGCAAACCAGCGGTCATGTTGTCCAGATCGCGATAGCCAGTGCGGACTCCTCTGAGAGAACCTTTATTCTTGCTGAGCTCTTCAATTCGATCAAAGCTATCCGTCAGAATGCTTTCCAGGCTGACCAAATCTTGCTTGGTTGATTGGTCTGACACGCTGAAAAGTTCAGCTTCGGCCTTCTCTAATAATTCCTGCGTGGTCGTCGATTCGTCATATCCAAGCTCGGAAATGTCACCGCTCGCTTTTATCAGACGCCTGCGAACCGCTGCTTGCGCAATCATCTCCGCGTAAGCCGATGCGTGTGCTGCCGTTGGGACGTAGTTTGTTAATTCTGTCAGGTATGCCGAGCCGCCAACTAATTCCAGCTCATCCTTCCGCTTCAATTCGTCAGTTAAGGTCAATAGATCGACAGGCTTATGTTTTTCAAATAGTCGCATCATTCCAGCAAAAATCAATCCGTGATTCTTGTCGTAAAAATCGCTAGGGTGAGTAATTTCTGCAGCGTCCGCCAAAACTTCCTCGTCAATTAAAACCGCCCCAAGCAAACTCTTTTCCGCGTCCAAATTTTGTGGCGGTATCTTCCCTTTTACTTCTTCGCTCTTGTCTGCCATTAAATATCCTCCAGCTTTACTTCTTCGCCGCCACCCATTAATTCTGCAATTTCCGCCAATTTTTCGTCCTCTGGCGGCTTCTTCTCTCCAATTATATCAATCTCCAGATCCATCGTGGTTTCTTCTGAGATAATTTCTGAGATCAATGGTTTATTCTTCGCGTCGTCCAGCTTTTTCTTATAAAACGCGGAACCTGCGTAAATTGTCAATTTTTCACCGTCAAACGACCACTGGCTTTTTTGCAATAATGACGCCAGCCCGAGGGATTTTTCTTTCGCTCTTTCAATGACTTTTTCCCAATTTAGCTCTAGTGGCGCGGGCGCGTCAGTTTTCTTTGGTTTTGCGGCAGGTTTTTTCGCTGGCTCGGCTGGTTTTTCTTCTTTTTCAATCGGCTTTTCGGTCGGTTTGGCTGGCTCTGCGGACTTAATTGGTGTTGGTTTTTCGGCGGGTTTTTGGGGCGCAGCTTGAGTTGTATCTTTCTTTGGCGCGACTGGCTTTTCTGTCGGCTGAGAATTGCTATTCATGAATATCGTCAATAATTTCAAGTCTGGATGCGGGTGCCGATCAACCTCGATCAGTTGCTGAACCAACCCAATAAGATTCGGATTTTTTCGTAATCTATTGCGAGCGATTGACAATAATTGATGCGATACAATAACTGAATTTGCACCGCTATTTTCTAATTCCTGGAAGATGTTTAAGACTTTCTCATTGTCGTCGGATGTATATGAATCTAGCAAATTGCCGAGCATTGTCGCGTCGCTCAGTCCCAAATATTCGGTAACCATATTCGCTGTCAGCGGCTGGTTTGGGGTTGCTAAAATCGACAATTGGTCAAGTGTACTAATGCCGTCACGGAATCCGCCACGGGAACGTTCAGCGATTAACCTGGCAGCATCCTCTTCGATTGCAAATCCTTCTTTTTTCGCTATATTCATTAACTGGCGCGTCATAATTTCCGTCGGAATTGGGCGGAAGAAAAATTGCTGCACACGGCTAAGAATGGTGGCTGGAAGTTTGTCAGCATCAGTTGTAGCTAAGATAAACACCACGTGCTCTGGCGGTTCTTCCAGGGTTTTTAATAGCGCGTTAAATGCTGATTTTGACAGCATGTGAACTTCGTCAATGATATAGACTTTTTTTGGCGCAGAAACAGGCGCAACTTGGGCCTTTTCTCTTAAAGCACGAATGTCGTCAACACCGTTATTGCTGGCTGCGTCAATTTCAATAATATCCAAGTTTGAGGAGTCGTCATCATATGGCAAGTGGTTAATTTCGTGCGCCAAAATTCGCGCCACCGATGTTTTTCCTACGCCACGCGGTCCAGTCAACAAGTACGCATGAGCAATTTTTCCCTGCTCTAACGCTCGACGTAAAATACCAGTCACGTGATCTTGACCTAAAACTTCATCCAAACTACGACTGCGATATTTACGATATAGCGCCTGACTCATCCCCTCATGCTCCTCATGAGATAATTATAGCA
>CAUUUJ010000036.1:0-5253 GCA_963548315.1 uncultured Candidatus Saccharibacteria bacterium
TTGACGTCAATTTGGCGGAAGTGTATTTTGAGAAGCACAAGATCAACCAGACGCGACAGTGGGAATAGTATATACTGTATTGAAAAGCGCAGATGTAATAAAATGCACGAAATAGGTATTGATATATCTGTTGTTGGCAATTATGAGTAACTTCAAAAACTTTACAGAGAAGATTAGATGTCGCGTAATTCCGATAACACGCGATCGTCGTGTGTGGTTGGATGAGAAAATTGTCGACGATGATTTGTATTGTGTTTTTATGAATGGACGATCATACGAACTTGGTGAAGAATACGATGACTTTTTGTGTGTCACTGCTGACAACTTTGCTGAACTAGCAGACGTTATTCTCCGCGAGTTGTATGCGCGCGGATTTTCATCGTCAGACTATAGGCTAATCAACGAAAATTATGTTCATCTAGATTATAGCTTTTTGAGCGATGACATACCTTGGGTCGCTTGGCGTAATGTTGATGCAATAGTTAAGGGCGATATTACTGACGAGAAGGATTATCGTCGCGACAAATCTAAACGCGGTCGGTGGATGAGTTACACTGAACTGATTCAGGTTATTGGCAAGAATCAAGCTCATAAGATTTTTGAGCAGCTATAGGTTAGACCTCAGTGTGTAAGGAATAATTTGCTGAGAATAAGTAGGCATGCAAGGAGCGATTTACTATGCGTTTATACAAGAACGCTGAGCTGATATAATAATACATAGTTATGACTGAAAAAATTACCGTCAAACCACTTCCAGGTTATAAAGAAGTTAAGCCCTTCGTTTATGCGGGTTTTTTCCCGGTGTCCAATGAAGACTACAATGACCTGAAAGAGGCAATTGAAAAGTTGAGTCTGAGCGATTCGGCGTTACAGTTCGAGCCGGAGAATTCGCCAGTGCTGGGCTATGGCGTGCGAATCGGTTTTTTGGGATTGCTACATATGGACATTATTCGCGAGCGATTGGAACGTGAGTATAATTTGGATTTGATTGTTACGAATCCGAGTACTGATTATCAAGTTAGTTTGACGAATGGCGAGGAGCTGGATATCAAATCCGCCAGTGAATTGCCCGACCCGGCGCAGATAAAAGAGATTCGCGAGCCGTGGATTAATGGTGAAATTGTCGTGCCGCAGGATTATATTGGTGCGGTGATTCAGTTGATCGTGAGCAAGCGTGGTCGCCAGAAAAACCTGAGCTACATCGACGAACGGGCGCTAATTTCATTTGCGGCGCCACTTGCGAATTTGTTGACGGATTTTTATGACCAATTGAAATCTATTACCAGCGGCTACGGTTCGTTTAATTATGAGTTGGCTGATTATCAAGTGGAAGATTTGGTGCGTGTCGATTTTTATGTGGCAGGTGAAATGGTTGATTCGTTGAGCGTAATGTGCCATCGGTCGGAATCGCAGCATTTGGGGCGCGAGATTGTTAAGAAATTGAAAGAAGTCGTGCCGCGTCAGAGTTTTGAGGTTTCATTGCAAGCGGCAATTGGCGGTAAATTTATTGCCAGGGAAAATATCGGCGCTTATCGAAAAGATGTTACGGGCTATCTTTACGGCGGCGATGTCAGTCGTAAAAAGAAGCTTCTCGCCAAGCAGGCGCGTGGTAAAAAACGAATGAAACGCTTTGGTAAAGTCGACATACCGAGCGAAGCATTTATGGTGATGTTGAAAAGGGATTAATTGTGAAAAAACCTATTGTTTATATTGATATGGATGGCGTTTTGGCGGATTTCAAATCTGCTTTAACGAAGATATCGCCTGAGTTGACCGATGAGTTTGTCGGTCAGCACGATAATATTCCAGGAATTTTTTCTTTGATGGATCCAGTGCCTGGAGCTATCGAGGCGGTTTATGCCCTGAAAGACAAATACGATTTATATATTTTATCTTCTTCTCCGTGGGAAAATCCGACGGCTTTGGGCGATAAGTTGGCGTGGGTGAAAAAGTATTTTGGCGGCGAAGGTTCGGATAATGTTTTCTTCCGTAAGGTTATTTTTTCGTCAGCAAAGAATTTGAGTCGAGGCGATATTTTGATTGACGATCGGACGGCGAATGGCGCGGGCGAGTTTCCTGGTCGGCTTATTCGTTTTGGAAGTTCTGAATTTCCCAATTGGCAATCTGTACTTGATGAGTTATTATAGGTAAATATTATGCCAAGTATTGAAGATCTTATTACAAATTATCAGCCAACTGAATCAACAATTGAGTTGGTTAAAAGTACGAAAATTGCGCTGCTTGCGGGAATTTCTGGTGCGGGCAAAGACACGATAAAAAAACAATTATTGAAGTCTCCAGAGTTTCGCGATATTGTTTCTCACACTACGCGCGCGCCACGCACAAATAACGGATGTGCCGAGCAAGATGG
Organism: uncultured Candidatus Saccharibacteria bacterium; assembly: GCA_963548315.1. Classification (GTDB taxonomy): domain Bacteria; phylum Patescibacteriota; class Saccharimonadia; order Saccharimonadales; family Saccharimonadaceae; genus Nanosynbacter. The sequence goes on from CAUUUJ010000036.1 coordinate 2,372, forward strand.
AATTGACTATCACTTTATTGATCCGCAAACTGCCGAAAATATGCTACAAAATAATGAATTTATTGAGGCGAAGTTTGTCCACGGTACAGTTTATGGGACATCGGTGGCTGAGCTGAAATTAGCGCATGATCAGAACCGCGTGGCAATTACTGACATTGACGTTCAGGGCGTGGAGGAATATGAGCGACTGGCGCCAGATAGCATTGCGATTTTTATTGTGCCGCCAAATAGCCAAACTTGGATTGAGCGATTAAAAAAGCGTTACGCAACTGAAGAAGATTTTCAAGCGGAGTGGCCGAAGCGTCACGCCTCGGCGATAAAAGAGTTGGCTTACGCGCTTGAAGTTCCGTATTATCACGTGATTATTAATGACGATTTGGAGCGAGCAATTCGAGTGACCGAGGAAATTATTTTGCGCGGCGACGTGTTTAAGCGTCAGGATGACGAGGCGCGTTTGGTGGCTCGAAATCTCCTCAATGATATAATTAATCTATGAGTTCAGTAAAAACTCCAAAAAAAATAGCAGCCAGACAAGATCGTTCCTCGAAGACCTTGACTACGTTGTTAGATCAATCCTTTTTTATCTTTGCAGGTTTGGCGTCGTTTTGGTTGGCGTGGTTAGTGCTTAGAGAAGGTTGGGCGACTGGCGGTTGGTGGCTGGTTGGCTTGTTCTTTGTTGTGTGGATAATTGTGGCGTATTTGGCGTTGCCTAGGCTTCATCGAATTTTGAGCAATATGTACGTACCGAATTATTTTATCGGCAGGACGCGAACGGCGGACGGAGTATTAAGCGACCCTGTCAATTTGAGTGTGCGCGGCTCGGAAGAAAAGCTCCATAAGGCAATGACTGAGGCTGGCTGGGTTTTGGCAGATGACATAACTCCAAGGTCAGCTTGGAAAATGGTGCTTACGGTGCTGAGCGGTCGTAGTTATCCAAATGCACCGGTGTCGCCAGCATTTTTGTTTGGCAGACAGCAGGACTTTGCTTATCAGCAGGAAGTTGACGGCAATCCAAGGCGTCGTCATCACGTTAGGTTTTGGCGATGTCCAAATGGCTGGCTTCTTCCTGGCGGTCATCGAGTTGATTGGTTGGCGGCTGGTACGTACGATAAGAGTATTGGCTTTTCTTTATTTACCTTTCAGTTCACGCATAAAATTGACGAGAATATTGATATTGAACGAGATTATATCATTGAGTCGGTTAAAAGTAACAATAAAAATGTTAGAGTGACGATATTAAAGGATTTTTCAACGGGTTATCATTCGCGCAATGGTCTTGGAGACTCTATCCGCACTGATGGCGATTTGCCAATTTTGGGAGTTGGTCGAATAAAGGCTGACGATAATGTCACGGCTTCAACGCGGCTCGGAGTGATTATGGACGGCACAATTTATGATCGTCATCCGCGAAATCACGAAACTTTATTGGAAGAGCTTTGGAGTCGCCGACCACCGCAGATTTTAATTGGCGGCGGACTAATGATTTTGGCGTCGTTATTCACAATTGGGCAAATGTTGGTGGACTTTTCTAGTTGGCCGACGACTTTGGTGCAGGTTGCGAATATTGACGGAATTGATATAAATGTCGCGAATACCATGTTGTCAATGATGGCTGGCTTTAATGTGCTGTTGGTCGTGGCGGAAATCGTGCTGGTTGGACTGCTACTTCGAGGAAGTAGCCGGGCGCGAATCTCACTACTTTCTGTGGCGACATTAGCTATTGTCACCGAATCTTTATCCGTGACGATTGGGCGAATTAATGCGTCGATTATGCTGCTTTTGATCTCAATTGGCGTGCATATTATGATCATGATGTTGTTCTCTTCGGATGCAGCGCGCTACTTTACGGAAAGACGATAAGGCTTGGCACTCTGCTTGTATGAGTGCTAGCTTTGCGATATAATTGGACTATGACCGAACGTCAACAAGCAATCCTTGTCGCGATTATCGAACAATACGCTGAAATTGCGGCGCCAGTTGGCAGCGTAACGCTAGCCAAACTGTTTGGCGTGAGTAGCGCCACGATTCGCAGTGAAATGGCAAAACTTGAGGAGATGGGATTCATTGAGGCGCCTCACACGAGCGCGGGTCGAATTCCGACAGATAAGGGATATCGTTTTTATGTCAATGGAATCACGGCAGCGCAAATGACGGAATTGCCGAGCGGTATTGATAGCAGCACGAAGGCGATTGAGGCGCACGTCAATTCAAATGTTGATACTTCAGACAAAGCGATTCGCCGAGCGGTTGATGGTTTGGTGGAAATGACTGGTAATTTTGGTTTTGCGTCATTTGGTTCGAGTTTGTATATGAACGGAATGACTCAGTTATTCAGTCAGCCAGAGTTTGGTGACGGCGATCACGTTCAGGCGGTTGCTAAATTGATTGACAATATCGAACCGTGGCTGCGTGAAGCGGCACCGGACGAACCGCTAAATGTGTTTATTGGTAGCGAAAACCCAATCGGTAAAAGTAGTGGAGCTACGTTGATTATAAGTAAATTTAAGTCATCGTCTGGTGGCGATAATTACATCGGTGTGATTGGTCCGACGCGACAAAATTATCGTCGAACGATGGAACTGGTGCGTCGTACGGGCGCGATGCTAGAGGAGGTATTGTAATGGCTGAATGGATTGGTGGACTATTAAGCGGTTTGCCGGCGTGGCTGATTGTAATAATTTCAGTAATAATATTTATTATTGGAGCGATTTGTATTTTAGCCTTTGAGCCTGGTACGTTTGGCGGTGATCCGGTCTTGCCGTTTAAAAGGAGGAAAAAATGACGAAGAATAAAAAAGCTGAAGATTTAGAGAAAGAAGTTGCTGAGCTGACGTCGGATTTGCAGCGAACTCGAGCGGATTTTGAGAATTATCGTAAGCGCGT
>CAUUUJ010000037.1:0-4980 GCA_963548315.1 uncultured Candidatus Saccharibacteria bacterium
TGACGTCGGATTTGCAGCGAACTCGAGCGGATTTTGAGAATTATCGTAAGCGCGTGGAAGCGGAAAAACAATCAGCTCATGAGTTGGGTCAAACTAAGTCGGTGATGAAATTATTGCCAGTCATTGATACAATTGAGCGAGCCGTTGCTAACGTCCCAGAGGAGATTCAAGATAATCCGTGGGTTAAGGGTGTGGCTGGTCTGAGTAAGCAGCTTGATAAGCAATTGAAGGAGATTGGTTTGGAGAAAATTGACGCCAAACCTGGAACTTTGTTTAATCCTGAATTTCATCAGGCTGTTCAATTTGACGAATCGACGGATGGCGATAAGGAAGTTATTGCCGAGGAGCTTCGCGCCGGCTATACTTTGAGCGGCTCAGTTATTCGCGACGCAATGGTAAAAGTCACTCGTCAGTAATATGATTGCGAAAAAAACAGCGATTAGCACTCTTGACATGAGAGTGCTAATTATTTATACTGAGATAGTTGGCACTCGCCACGAAAGAGTGCTAGAATGAATATAAGATATAGACCAGATGTGATCATAAAAGAAAGGGGAATCATATGGGTAAAATTATTGGTATTGACCTCGGTACAACCAACAGCGCATTTGCGTATATGCTAGCTGGAAAGCCAGAGGTAATTTCTAACGCCGAAGGTAATCGTACTACGCCGTCTGTAGTTGCGGTTAATAAAAAGGGCGAACGACTTGTCGGTCAAGTTGCTCAGCGTCAGCGTGTAACAAACCCAAAAAACACGATTTACGGCGTTAAGCGTTTGATTGGTCGTAAGTTTGACGATAAGGAAGTTCAAAAAGACTTGGATATCATGCCGTACAAGATTGTTAAAAAAGGTACTGGTGTGGCAGTCGAGATGGGTGATAAGGAATATACACCAGAAGAAGTTTCAGCAATGATTCTTAGTAAAATCAAGGCTGACGCCGAGGCTTTCTTGGGTGAAAAAGTAACAGAGGCAGTGATTACGGTGCCAGCTTACTTTGACGATTCACAGCGTCAAGCAACTAAGGACGCTGGTAAAATTGCTGGATTGGAAGTTAAGCGTATTATTAACGAACCAACAGCTGCAGCTTTGGCGTACGGTCTGGAGAAAGGTAAAAACGATGAAACTATCGTAGTGTTCGACCTTGGTGGCGGTACGTTTGACGTGTCGGTGCTAGAACTAGGTGACGGCGTGTTTGAGGTTAAGGCAACCAATGGTGATACACACCTTGGTGGTGAAGATTTCGACAACGCTATTGTTAACTACTTCTTGGACGACTTCAAGTCGAAGGAAGGAATTGATCTTCGTAAAGATAATGCAGCAATGCAACGCCTAAAGGACGAGGCTGAAAAGGCGAAGAAAGAATTATCGACAGTTACGGAATATGAAGTCAATATTCCATTTATCACTGCTGATGCTGATGGTCCAAAACACTTTGAAATGAGCTTGAGTCGCGCTAAGTTGGAAGATTTGGTTAAGGATTTATTGGATCGCTTGGATGGTCCAGTAGAAAAGGCTTTGAAGGACGCTAAACTTTCTAAGTCCGACATTAACAATGTAGTTATGGTTGGTGGAATGACTCGTATGCCAGCTGTGGTCGAGCGCGTAAAGAATTTCTTTGGAAAAGATCCGATGCAAGGCGTGAACCCAGATGAGGTTGTGGCTGTTGGTGCTGCAATTCAAGGTGGCGTCTTGGCTGGTGACGTTAAGGACGTGTTGCTTCTGGACGTGACTCCGCTTTCTCTTGGAATTGAGACGATGGGCGGCGTATCGACGAAGCTGATTGACCGAAATACGACGATTCCAACAAGCAAGAGTGAAGTTTTCTCGACAGCTGCGGATAATCAGCCTCAGGTGGAAATTCACGTTCTTCAGGGTGAGCGCGAGTTTGCTAATGACAATAAGAGCTTGGGTCGTTTTGTACTTGACGGTATCGCACCAGCACCACGCGGCGTGCCTCAAATTGAAGTGACCTTTAATATTGACGCCAACGGTATTCTTAACGTTACGGCTAAAGACAAGGGAACCGGCAAGGAGCAATCAATCACTATTCAAAACTCTGGCAATATGAGTAAGGAAGATATTGAGAAGGCGCAAAAAGAAGCTGAACTTCACGCGGACGAAGACAAGAAAAAACGCGAAACTATCGATACGAAGAATCAGCTTGAAAACGCTATTTATCAGGCAAAGAAAATGCCGGACGAATTCAAAGATAAGATTTCTGACGATGATAAGCAAGCGATTGAAAAGGCTGTCGAAGAGGCTGAAAAGCACAAAGATTCTGAAGATAAGGACGAATTGGATGCTGCAATTAAAGCCTTGAATGATGCGATTATGCCAATCGGGGCTAAGATGTATCAACAATCAGCCGACGATAAAAAAGCTGATGAAGCTGGCGACAAAAAGTCTGATAAAGACGAGCCGGTCGAAGGCGAAATTGTCGACGAAAAATAAACCTAACGTATTTACAAAGAAGGCTGCTCGATAAAAAGAGTGGCCTTTTTTGGACTTAGCACTCTTGCACTGAGAGTGCTAAACGCGTATAATATATAAGGTATGAGCAAGCGTGATTATTATGAAATATTGGGCGTTCCAAAGACCGCTTCTGAAGATGAGATAAAAAAGGCTTTTCGTAAATTAGCAATTAAATATCATCCTGACAAACAGGGTGGCGACGAGGCTAAATTTAAGGAAATTAATGAAGCCTATGAAGTTCTGAAAGACAAACAGAAGCGACAGCGTTATGATCAATTCGGTCATACTGGCGTTGGTGGCGCGTCTGGTGGCGGTTTTTCTGGTAATCCGTTTGAAGGATTTGGTGGATTCGGCGGTCAAAACGTTCACTTTGATTTTGGTGACGGTGGACTAGGTGATATTTTTAGTCAATTCTTCGGTGGCGCAGCTGGCGGCTCTGGGAATGGTCGTTCGCGTGGGCGTGATGTTGAAACTAGTGTAACATTAAGTTTTGAGGATGCGGTATTTGGTGTAGAAAAGAAAATTAGTTTAATGCTGGATGTTGAATGTGAGCATTGTCATGGCGATGGTGCCGAGCCTGGATTTGGAATGAAAACGTGCCCAACTTGTAAGGGAGCGGGTCAACAAACTCGAACGATGAATTCGCTGTTTGGACAAATTCAGCAGGCGGTTGTTTGTGAAACTTGTCACGGTAAGGGAAAAGTTCCTGAAAAAGAATGTTCAGTTTGTCGAGGGAAAGGAACGACCCGACAGAATCAGGATATCACTATTAAAATTCCGGCAGGGATTGATGATGGCGCGACAATTCGTCTGCGCGATCGTGGTGAAGCGGTTGCTGGTGGCAGTAGAGGTGATTTGTATGTCCACATTCGTGTTAAGGCGCATAAAAAATTCACTCGTGAGGGTAATATTATTCTCAGCGAAGAACATATTTCTATGGTTGATGCGGCACTGGGAACGGAGATTGATGTAGAGACTGTGGACGGCATAATAACGATGAAAATCCCAGCGGGTACTCAGAGCGGCACCGACTTCAAGTTGTCAGGTCATGGCGTGCCACATTTACACAGCGAATCTCGTGGCCCGCATATTGTGGGTGTTATTGTTGATACGCCAACTAAATTGACCAAAAAGCAGAAGGAGCTTTTGGAGCAATTTAAGGGCGCGAAAAAACGAGGGTTGTTTTCCTAGTATATTTGCCGAGAAAAAATCCTGTGCTATACTGAAGCTAACATAAGAGGGATTGAAGGTATGGGATTAATTTTTCTGGTAATAGCTATTATTGTAGTAATTAAGCTAATAAGATTATTACAGAGAGGTAATAGCCAGCCGTCTAATTATTCCGAAGATTATCGACAGGGATATTGGGATGGTGTGCGTGATGCACAAAATGGGTGTGCAAAAATTGAGAATGACAACGGTCAAGTGAGGCTTATTACCGAGAATCAAAGCGCCGCTTTACGGCTTGCTAATACGCCGTTAAATATCAGTAAGAATGAGAATCTCGATGATATAATTCCTACTAGTATTTCCACATCTGAAGAGAGGGTGGATACGATTGCTGTGCCTGTTGAGAATAATATTGAACGGACATCACGTATTGATGACAAGGAAAAGGAGAGGGGTCGTAAGACTACAATTAATATAGCGCTATATACGGCATCGCTACTTCTGACTGCGGGAATATTGCTTCTGGCTCAGACAATTAATCTATCTATCCAACTTAGGTTTGGGTTGGTGTGGCTGTTTATTTTAATTTATTATATTATTGGTCAGATATTGTATGCTCGCTTGCCAATATTGAAGTCTGCCTCGATGGCACTTATTGGTACGGCTTTGGCGGCTGTGCCAATTGGCGGCTGGACTATGAATTTACTTTTAGGTATTGACCCCGCATGGTGCTGGCTTATTACCTCTGTAATTGGTGCTGTTTTGTGTGTTGATGCTACAGTGAGATTGAATAGTAGACCTCTTGCTTATGTATCGCTACTATCGATGTTTACGATGACGACTAGTTTGCCGGCTGTTGTGCATGCGCAGCTGGTCTGGTATTACGTTGTAATGCTGTTATTTGGATGTTTGATGACTGTGGCTGCATATTTTTCTAGTCGCTTTCCTCGTCAGTTCGTCGAACCGCTAAACGTTGTGAATCCGTTTATCGTACCGATGACGATGTTTATCGCGCTTAGCTCGTCGGCATATATGGGAACATTAGACATTAGTGTACTGTTATTTGCTAGCGTTGCATATTACTTTACGGTTGCTCTTGTTGAGAAGTCTAAAAAGATGCGTACTTATGAATTGACAACAGCTCGCTTATTGTTAATGGTGATGGCTACTAGCTTCGCAATGTATTTATCTGACGATAATCAGTTGGTTGTAAGCGTGATTCTAGGGTTAGTGGCACTTGGAAATATAATCTGGTCCGCTATATCAATGCACATTCAGAAACAGTACGATAGACATCATGAAATAGTATTGTGGGTTAGTTTTGCTGTGTCATTAAG
>CAUUUJ010000038.1:0-4759 GCA_963548315.1 uncultured Candidatus Saccharibacteria bacterium
TGTACCATAATTTGACGGGCGATAACGAGTCGATTCATCTTAAAGATTGGTTGCCGGCTGGTGAAATAGATAATTCAATGCTACGCGACATGAATGCACTGCGTACTGCAGTGAATGACGGCTTGTCGAAGCGCGCATCGGAGGGAATTAAGGTGCGTCAACCGTTGGCGTCTGTGAAGCTTATTAACACTATTTCTCAGGATACGCCGGCGGAAGTTGCGCAGTTCTTGATTGATATTGCTAAAGATGAATTGAACGTGAAATCGGTTGAAATTGTTACAGATTCAAAGCCTGAGTCGGCGCAACCGAGTGTTGTTTATGACTTAACAATCACTCCTGAATTAAAGCGTGAAGGTTTGATGCGTGAAATCGTTCGCCACGTCCAAAGCGCACGTAAACAGGCTGGTCTGCAGATAGATGATCGAATTGTATTGAGTATTTCCAGTGACGATTCTGAAATATCTCAAGCTATCGATGCTTTCGCCGATGTCATTAAATCTGAGACTCTTGCTGTGGAGTTGAATTCTGCAGTCGATGAATCAGAAAAATATGACGTCAAAATCGAGGGTAAATTGGTAGAAATTTCCCTGAAAAAAGCTTAAAAAACCAAGTTATAACGTCTATGCTTGCAAAAGTCAAGGGCAGCTAGTATAACAAGTTCATAGCATAATAATTTGAAAGGATAAGCTATGATTAACTTGATTAAGGCTGGAGCTATAGCTGCATTGGCTACCGTCGGCGTAATATTCGGCAATGTAACCGCGTCTGCGCTAGAGACTACTCCGCCGGCTGCACCAAAAATAACAGTTTCCACCGCTCAATATAAGGGTGAGAAAAATACAATTAAATTTGAAGGTACCGCGAACGACCATTATCGATTTGTAATAACTAGCGGCGCAAATAATATTCAATTAAACAGCGCTATTCGTCAAGAATTGATGCAGGGCAGTGAGCTGTCGATTGAGGATTTGGTGAAGAAGTATTACCCAAGTTCTGCCGATTCAATCCCATACGATACTCCTATTTCAATTGACACATACTGGTTTGACAAAGAAGGCAATTACGACAACTCATTGCGCCAAACTGTCGCATTGACTGTTGGTGGTAATCTGACAAAGGCTGTGAAGTTGAACCAGACACCGCTTGTTGCAACATTGAAAAACCCAGAAAGTTTGCCGGAAGCTCCTGCTAATCCAAATCCAGCTACTCCAGTAAATCCTGAAGCTTCAACTGAATCGGAAAACGTTAATATAGCGACTACTCCAGTTCTAGTAGAATCAACCCCAGCTTCAGTTTCTTCTCCTCGCAAAGAAACTAAGCCTGCTGAGACTTTGGCTGAAACTGGTGTAAGTGTATATTCAGTTATTGCCGCTGCAGTTACAGTTATTACCGCTGGCAGTGCTGCAATCATTAAGCGATCGTAATCTTATAGATTTTCATAAGAATTTCAGTAAAAAATGTCCTCCTCTTCATGGGGAGGATATTCTATTGACTTTTAACCGTACTTATGCTAATATATCATTGTTAATTGATAAAAATAAAAAAGTTATGCAAAATTTATTCAACAAATTATTCGGTAGTAAAATAGGGTTTTCGCCAATTGATCCGTTAGCGGACGGACTTGCTGAAGAAATTATTAAAGAGCAGCGGGAGCCACAGGCAATTCGGCTAGACGCTGACGAAATAGAAGATATTCGTAAGTTTTGGTCTCGCGCGGATGGAGATTTTGATAGATGATAGTGTATAATTAGCTCATGTTAATTGAGTTTTTTACTTTTTTTGCTCGAGCCGGCGGAGGAGGATCGGGCTCTTCTGGGGGGTCCTTAATTTTGATGCTACCCGCAGCTGTATCGGGCGGTGTGGCAGGCTTTGTAAAAAGGAAGACTAGATCAAAAATAGCAGGCTTCTTGGTAGGTGTTGCTGTTGGACTAGTTTTTAGTTTACTGTATTTAGCTGATTTAATGTGGTTCGTATGCGCAGTTATTTCTACTTTCATGGGGGCTGCTATTTCTGTATTTGTTGATAAGCTCAAATTATTTCGTCAAAATAGTGAGGCGGCTACGAATACAGTTCGCCAAGCCTCCTCTGCCGATTCGTTATGGCAGCCAGATAATCTTACTAATTATGCCAAGCAAGTTTTCGAGAGGTTTCAGTATGATTGGAGCAACTTAGATTATGAGTCAATTCGTAAGTACACGACACAGAGATATTCAAATCACATTGGACTAGTAATGCAGGCTTTACGTCAAATGGGTCGTAGGAATATCGTCGATAACGTGCGGATAAATGAGGTTATTTTTGCTGACGCGCATGACGATGCTAATAATCAAAGCGATCGGGTGAGTGTAGCATTTTTGGCGGAAGCAGACGATAGACTAGAGGAGATTGCTACAGGTAAGAAACTTCGAAGCACTAACGAAGAGTTTGCAGAGAAGTGGAACTTTGTTCGTGAAGGCAATGAATGGAAATTAGATGGTATAAATCAGCCGACGGAAGATGTAGGTACGTTGATTGGCTCACTCAATAAGTTTGCCGAAGACAACGGCATGTATTTTAGCCTGGATTGGGGTAGGCTACTTCTTCCGAAGGGTGGTAACTTATTTTTGCCGCGCTATTTTAACTCTGCTGACGTAAATAACCACGTTATTGGTATTTGGGATGGTGGCATTCTTGTCCAACTTTATACTTGTGTGCTTAAAAACGGTAATGGATTTACGGACGAGGGTAAAAACAAAGATGAGGTTAACTATCTTATCGGTCAGATTATGCTACCCAAATCTTACGGTGGAATTTTGGTCGACAGGGATGATAATAGCATTTTTAGGAAGCGGATAATATCGCCAATTGGCTATAAAAAAGTCGAAATGGAGTGGGGTGATTTTAATAAACGCTATACCATTTTTGCCACAAATGAAGATCAGGCGGCGAGCTTTGAGCTATTAAATCCGAGTTTTATGGCGTGGCTGTATGACCAGGATATAAAAGCTAATATTGAAGTGATGGACAATATAGTTATTTTATATGCTCGGGTTTCTTCTGATGAAAAACGCTATGCGGAAATGTTAGAGATTTTAAGAAGGGCTCACAAAGAGCTGAAAATGTAGGAGGTACTATGATTACTAAAGCTATTATTCCAGTTGCGGGCTGGGGCACGCGAATGTTGCCGATTACCAAATCTATTGAAAAATGTATGCTGCCGGTAGGTACTCGTCCAGTGATTGATTATATTGTGCAAGACGTCGTGCGCGCTGGCGTAAAGGATATTTACTTCGTAGTTGGCGAGCAGAGCACACAGGTGCAGAGCTATTATCGTTCGAACATTCAATTAAACGATTATTTACGTCGAGCGGGTAAACAGGACAAACTTCCTCTGGTGGCGCCACTTCGCGACGTCCGAATACATTTTTTAACCCAACCGGGAACTGGTGGTTATGGTACAAGTATTCCAGTTGGTCTGGCGAGCGAATTCATCGAACAGGGCGAGTCGGCCTTTGTGATTATGGGCGATCAATTCTTTTGGCGTGGCGACGGCGGTTCAAACGCGGCAGATTTGGCGGAGTTGGTGGAATCGCGTGGATTGTCGGCTGGGCTATTGGGAAATCCTGTCGAAGAGGAATTTATTCCGCAAACAGGGATTATTGAAACTGACAATCAGGGCAATTTTGTGCGAATAATTGAAAAGCCAAAATTGGAAGAAGCTCCAAGTAACCTCAGCAATTCAAGTTTTTACGTCTTGAACAAAGAGATTTTCGAGTTGGCGCGAACTTTGCCAGCAAACCCTAAGAGAGGCGAATTTGAGTTAACGGACGCGATTAATGCGTACATTGATGGCGGCGGCGTGATTGTTGTTGGCGAAGCTAAGGGCGAATATATGGAATGCGGCTCACCGAGTGGTTGGCTGAAGGCGAATAACGCTATGGCGAAAAACGCTATCTGCTAACTTGACTATATCGATTTTTTGTGCTATTATATAGTCTATACATGGAAAAACATCCAAAACAAACAACTATGAACGGAGCCGAAATTAAGAATCCTGGCGAGGTGTTGTCTGCGGATGGTCTTAAGAATCTTGTAGCTGAGGCTGGTATTGATGGCTCTACTCCAAAGGAGCGGGCGGATCAGTTTAAGAATGTTAGTCTTGAGAATTTTGCTGGGCTTATTGATGAGATTAATAGGGGAGTTCAGGGGTCTGCTGATTCGTTGATTTTAGAAGATGGCGTTATGAAAATAGGCGACAAGGAAACTATACCTGTTGAGTATCGCTACGAGGTGATGAGCGAATTGATGAGATTAATAAAAGAATCTTCTGATGATGTTAATCCGGAGCGACTTGGCGATGTGGCCACACTTGGTATCGTGCTACTTCACCCGTTTCAGGATGGAAATGGTAGGACTGCTCGAATTGTAGGCTCCATATTCCACGGGGAATACGATGATGGCTGGGAGAACAATTACGGTATCGTTTCTGAACCTCGAGATGTCGCAAGGGCGCGCGGCGGTTTTATGATTAATGGCTATATTCCATATTTGCCCGAAGGCAAATCCCAGTCAAATCCAGAAGACGTCATTGCGTATTTAGAAAGTCTGCTGTCCTCCGAACATAAAGATGACAGGTTGTATACTGGTCCTTTTGGTCAGGCTCCGCTTTATAAGTAATTACTGCTGACGTATGCTTGATTTTATTGCTAGCTTTTGATAAAATTGTTAGAGTTAATTCATAATAATTAAGGAACGAAATGAAAGCAGTCGTAAAAATCTC
>CAUUUJ010000039.1:0-4524 GCA_963548315.1 uncultured Candidatus Saccharibacteria bacterium
ATGCAGGACGATTTTCAAGATTTGTCCAATCATCCGAAACTTCTAATAAAACCGATGATTTGGGGAACTGTCTACACTGTTTTTGACGTGGCGATGTTTGCTGTGGCGTTTTTGTCGCTGGGTGTTTTTGTTAACCCGGCGATTCTGATGGTTGGATACGGCGTGGCGGGATTGGCAGCGATTGTCGTGTTTACTCCCGGAGGAACCGGTGTTTATGAAACTATTATGATTATTTTCTTAAGCATGGCAGGCACCCCGCCGGATTTGGCGATTGCTGGAATAATTTTGACGCGAGCAATTTTACTTACCGGCACGATTATTTTTGGCTATATTTTCTATCAACACGCACTGATTAAATACGGCAAGCCAGATGATCCCCAGATTTAGCGTTAGCAATTTCATAGCAATTATCAATCAAACCTTTGACGCGGCTTTTGCTGGAATGGTTGAAGTTGAGGGCGAGGTTTCTGGTCTCAAGTCTTATCCTCCGAAATACGCTTTTTTCGATCTGAAGGATGACGATGGGCTGGTCCGATGTTTTGTTGGTTTTAGCAATTTACGCACGCCAATTGAAGATGGGATGAAGGTTGTTGTTCGGGCGATGCCGGCGCTTAGGGATAATGGCGCCTTTAGCTTAAATGTTCAAGAGATTCGTCCATTAGGCAAGGGAAGTTTGAAGCGAAGTTTTGAGCTTTTGAAGCAAAAATTGACAGTTGAGGGTTTGTTTAATTCTGAAAGAAAGCGTCCATTACCGCAATATCCTCAGAGGGTGGCTGTTATTTCCAGTACAAAAGCAGCAGGATATGCGGACTTTATGAAGATTTCTAGCGAACGTTGGGGCGGCGTGAAATTCGTGGTCGCCAACGTTAATGTACAGGGCGTGAACGCTGCAGACCAAGCTGTTCGAGCAATCTCATATTTTAATCAAATGTCAGAATCTCCAGATGTGATTGTTTTGATTCGTGGCGGTGGCAGTGCGGAAGATTTGGCAAGTTTTAACGATGAAAAACTAGTACGGGCGGTGGCGAGTAGTCGCATTCCAACGATGACTGGAATTGGTCATGAGATTGATGAGAGTTTGTGCGATTTGGCAGCTGACGTTCGCGCAGCTACGCCGAGTAACGCCGCACAATTGCTGTTTCCTGACAAGCGAGAAGTTATTCGGCATTTGCATTACAGGCTAATTGATGCGAAAGACTCAATTTGTAGAGCTATCGAAGAACGGTCGCTTAATGCAACAATGTTGCAAAAAGAAGCACTAAAACAGTGTTCAGGTCGTGTGGATGCGGCTGTAAATGCAACATTGTCGCAACAAAAAGTAATCGCTGAGTATGATCCGGAAATGGCGCTTCGTCGTGGCTATGCAATGATCAAGGGTGATTTACAGATTGGTAATATTGTAGAGATTACAACAAAAGATATAATTATGAAAGCGAGGATTGAGAATAGTGAACAACGACATGACAATTGAGCAAATGATGGCTGAATTGAACGAGCAAATTGCGTGGTTTCAAGGCGATGACTTTAATCTGGACGAGGCGAAACAGAGGTTTATTGAGGCGAGAGAATTGTCAAAAAAAATTACTGTCACTCTGGAAGATATGCGACATGATATCGAGGTTCTTAGCGAGGATTTTAATGCTGAGTAGGATCTTTACATCAATTAAAGCATAAGCTATACTCTAATTATGATTACGAGAAATAGAAGTGAGCGTGGCTCAGTTAATGGCTGGATGGTCGGCACAATCGGCTGTCTAATATTGTTTTTGATTGCTGGATCTTTGGCAATTTGGGCGTATATGCAATATTCCCGAGAAAAAAGCAGTGTTGATAGTAAAGTTGCGATTGAAGTCGCTAAGGGGAAGAGCGAACAAGCCGAATCGGACCAGAAGAAATTTTCTGAAGAAGCAAAAAACCCGCGTATTGAATTTGTCGGTCCTGCTGAATACGGTCGAGTGTCGTTTATGTATCCAAAAACTTGGAGTGTATATATAGGGAATGACGGTAGCGACAGAGGTGATTATAAAGCATATCTTCACCCAGTTTCAGTTCCTTCGACGACTAATAAAAATAGTCGGTTTGCGTTAAGGCTGGAGATTATCAACAAGAATATGGATACGGTGCTGAATGATTATCAATCACGACTAAAGAAGGGTGAATTGACCTCAAGTAGTACTGAGTTTAATGGAATTTCGGCAACTCGGATTGACGGTACGTTTGAGAAAGAATTGCGCGGCTCTGTGGTTTTGATGAAAGTTCGCGATAAAACTATTCGTTTTTCAACCGACGCGGACACGTTTAAGCCAGATTTTCAGACTATATTGAGCACTGTAAAAATTTCTGAATAGAAAAACCCGAGACATATTTGCTATACTAGAATTGTATGGCAGGTAAAGAGTGGAGTGATGCTGATTTTGGTGGATTGCCGAGCGTTTTGGTGGCGGCACACGAGCTGAAAACGCCGTTGGCTTTGATTAGACAATTGGCGCTACTGTTGGACGACGATTTAACCAGTTCTGCCGATAAAACTCAGATCCAGCAACGAATTATTCGAACTTCTGAACAGGCGTTGCAGCTTACGATCGATTTGGCAAATTCAGCTAATTTAACGCCGTCGTTATTTCCGCTTGAACCGGTCAATCCGTTGGCTTTATGTCAGCAAGTAGCGATGGAAACAAAGTTCAACGCAATACTTTATGGGCGAAAAGTTAGCTGGCCTAAGAGCAGTCGAAATAGTCAATTGATATTAGCGAACCGAACACTTTTGGGGCGAATTTTAGCGAACTTCTTAAATAATGCGTTGGCGTATACGGAGGACGGATCGGAGATTAAGGTTTCGGTTAAGGCGACAAAAGATGCCGTAAGGATGAGCGTGCGGGATTTTGGACCGATGATGAGTTTGAAGGAATATCGGCTTTTGCTTGATGAAATGGAAACGCGAAAAACCGTGCGAACAAGGCCGGAAAGTAGCGGGCTGGGGATTTACGTGGCGAATCAATTTGCGCGGGCGATGAACGGGCGAATTGGTCTGATTCGTCATCGTGATGGATTGACTTTTTATGTAGAAATGCCAATTAGTCGGCAGTTGAGCTTGATATGAAAAAACTTCTGATTGTTGAGGATGATAAGAATTGGGCGGATATTCTGGGCAAGTTTGCTGTGGATGTTGGCGCGGAATATCGAGTGGCGGTTTCTGGTGGTCAGGCGATTGAAATTATTGACGATTGGCAACCTGACGCTTTAATTTTGGATATGTTGTTGGCTGGTGAAACGGCGATTGCTCTGTTGAATGAGCTGCGATCGTACGCGGATTTGGCGAGTTTGCCGATTGCGGTCTGTACGAATATCGACGTTAAAATGGACGATTTGCGTCCGCTTGGCGTGAAGGCGATTTTGAATAAAACATCGATGCGTCCGAATGAGGCGCGGGCGATTTTTCGCGAGGTTCTAAATGACGGGGCAGAGTGAACGAGTAAAAGCGATCGTTTTGAGGCGAACGAATTACGCCGAAGCTGACCGAGTTTTGCAATTATTAACGCCAAAAGGTCGACGCAGTGTAATCGCGAAAGGCGTGCGTCGGGAGCGCAGTAAACTGGCAGGCGGAATTGAATTATTCGCGATTTGCGACGTGGTTATTCGTTCTGGTCGGGGCGATTTGGGGCTATTAACTTCCGCTCGATTGTCGGCTTTTTATCGTCATATTTTGGAAGATTACGATCGGATGCAATTTGCATATTCGGCAATGAAACTGGTTTCTGCAGCGAGTGAAAATATTGACGAACCAGAGTGGTATTATGTGCTGAGCCAAGTTTTAGAGCAATTGAATAATCCCGCGATAAACCAAAAATTGATTGAAACGTGGTTTTATTTGCAATACGCGAGTTTGCTGGGAGATGAGCTGAATCTTCGAACGGACGTAACGACAGCGGCGCTACTTCCTGATAAAAAATATATGTACGATAGCGCGGAAAAAGGTTTGAGATTGGCGGAGCAGGGCGATTTGGGCGCAGACGCTATCAAATTGTTAAGGTTAATTCAGGCAAAACCGCTCGCGAATGTGGCGCAAATCGGCGGAATAACTGAGGTTATAAACGATTGTTGGTTGACCGCCAGACAACACGCCGCGGTGTAAAATTGCTCGTAAAATGGTATAATTTAGGAAATAATGTGAATCGCCATGTTGCCAACATGGAGAAAGGTTTTTTCAATGAGTCAAGCAAAAATGGAAGATATTATTAGCCTGTGCAAGCGTCGCGGTTTTATTTATCAGGGTTCGGATGTTTATGGCGGTTTGTCTGGAACGTGGGATTATGGTCCGCTTGGCGTTCAATTGAAGCGCAACATTATGAATTTATGGTGGCGAATGTTTGTTGACGAGCGCGACGATATATATGGCGTCGATGCGGCAATTT
The DNA here is from genome assembly GCA_963548315.1 of uncultured Candidatus Saccharibacteria bacterium. GTDB lineage: Bacteria > Patescibacteriota > Saccharimonadia > Saccharimonadales > Saccharimonadaceae > Nanosynbacter. The sequence continues at coordinate 4,413 of CAUUUJ010000039.1, forward strand.
TGATGAATCCGAAAGTTTGGCAGGCGAGTGGGCACGTGGATACGTTTGTTGACCCATTGTGTGAAGATACGGTTAATCATCGGCGTTATCGTACGGATCATATCCTTAAAGA
>CAUUUJ010000040.1:0-4210 GCA_963548315.1 uncultured Candidatus Saccharibacteria bacterium
TCGCAGTGAAATGGGCTCTGCAGCGATTCATACGGCATTGAAATCTGGCGCAGACCTGATATTTGTTTACGTATCGTCAGAGAACAAGAAACTTACTATTAGGGTCATGGAAGATGAGGATGGCATGTTTGCAGCGTTTAGCAATTCATATAGAAAGGCACTAGAGATGAAGGATTCTAATGTGTCCAAGCGTTTATTGTCTGAAGCGATTGACGAAAAGCCGCAACCAAAGATGAAGGACTCTAATGTGTCCAAGCGTTTACTATCGTCTTTATTGTCGTCATGCAAAGAGTACTTAAAAGACAGCGAAATAGGTAGGGTTATAGCAGAAGAATATAAGCGTCGATCAGACAAAAATAAAGCCAAGTAAGTGGTCGCAAGGTTCTGGTTATTGACAAATTAAAAATAATGTGATATCATTTCACTGTATAAAAAATTAAAACAAAAAGGAATAAAATGGCTGAAGAAAAAGATATTCACGGACTTACCGAAGGCGTATTGAGTCGAGACGATATGTCGGCGTTGACATATGTATTGCAACACGTGAAAGGGTCTAGTCCAAGTTCGGCGACGAAATTAAGCCTGGAACTGGAAGAACTTGACGAAACTGCGTAGAGAGTTAGCTAGATAATAGTCCACCTCTGTTGTATACTAAACAGTATGGAACAGATTATTTCTCAAGTAGTGAAGCAACTTTTTGATCAAGATATATCGATACAATTGACGCGTCCTGATCCGAAGTTTGGTGACTTTGCTACAAATGTGGCATTGCAATTGGCTAAGCCGCTAGGGGAGAATCCACGTGAAATTGCGGAGATGATTGCTGAGAATCTGCGTAAAGAAGAAGAGTTTAGCGAAGTAAGCGTGGCTGGTCCAGGTTTTATCAATGTAAAACTGAGCGATCAATCCGTTCTAAATTCTTTGAAAAAAGAGCCAACGACGAAGCGCGCCGGTCAGACGGTTGTAATTGAAACCAATTGTCCGAATCCATTTAAGGCTATGCACATCGGACACGCTTTGAATGCGATTTTGGCAGACACGATGGCTAATTTGTTGGCGGTTGATGGCGCAATTGTGCATCGAGTTAGTTATCACGGTGATGTCGGAACGCATGTTGGTAAAAGTATGTGGGCGATTTTGCGCGAGATTGACGGCGATGTGAATAAATTGAACGAAATCCCAGCCGATAAGCGAAATGAATTTATGAGTCGCATGTACGTTGAAGGTGCGCGTGCGGCGAAAGAATCTCCAGAGACAAAGGCAGAAATTGATGAACTAGCCAAGCAATCATTCGTCCTGGATGATCCGCTATATAAGCAAGTTTACGAAATCTGTAAAAGTTGGAGTTTTGACGAAATCGATTCTAATGTTGGGCGACTTGGAAACGTGCCGATCGAGCGACGTTATGTTGAGAGCGAAACTGAAGAATTAGGCAAATCTCTGATTAAAGAGAAAACTCCAGAGGTGTTTACCAAATCTGACGGTGCGTACGTTTTTAAAGGCAGCAAATACGGCGCGTTCGATAACGTGTTTATTGGATCTCATGGCAATGGTCTTTATGGCGCGCATGATATGGGATTGATTCAGTTGAAATATAAGGACTATCCGAATTTGGACTTGTCAATTACGGTAAATGGCGAGGAGCAGGCGGCATACTTCCGCGGCGTGATTGCGGCTAGTGAATTGTCGATTCCAGCCTTGAAAGGAAAATTGTTTAATTACGCGACTGGCTTGGTCAAATTGACAACTGGAAAAATGAGTTCTCGAACGGGTGAGGTTGTTACAATTGGCTGGCTGTTCGATGAGTTTAAGAAGGCAATTGAAAATGCTGGCGGCGAGCCAACTGACGACGTGATTGCTGGCGCACTCCGTTATCAATTCTTGAAAGTGAAGATCGGCGGCGACGTCATATTTGATATTAACGACGCGGTAAGTTTGACGGGAAATACGGGGAGTTACCTGCAATACGCTCACGCTCGAGCGCGGGGAATTTTAGCTAAATCCGATAAAGAAATTGCCTTCCCGACAGAATTGTTTGACGAGGATAAAATGCTGGTCAGAAAATTGAGTGAGTACGTGGACGTGGTTGATCGTGCTAAGGAGAGTTTGGAGCCTCATCACATTTGTACATATTTGTTTGAATTGGCGCAAGAATTTAATCGATATTACGAGAAAAATCAGGTTATTGGTAGTGACAAAGAGACCCATCGTGTAGGAATCGTGGCAATTTACGCCGATATTCTTAAGGCTGGACTGGCTATTTTGGGAATCGTGGCGCCAGATCGCTTGTAAAATATACTATATTAGTATATAATATAAATTCGTGAATGAACGACCGAGTAAACAATTAGACGAGCAACCATATACATCATTTTATGATCGATATTTATCTGCTCAGCTATTAACTCCGAGAAGTGATATAGCAGAGAAAAGAGGCGTTAAGAGAGAACTCTTGTCAGAGTCGGAGAAGCTTTGTGACATAAAAAATGTGTACGAAAAATCAGATAAGACGTTTGATGATATAGCAGAGGCCGCTAAATCTGTTGCAGAGCTTGTTTGCGAAACGCTTAATTTTAGGTCAACGAGTAATTTTTCAAGTCCACTTGAAGCGGTAAATATTGCCAAAGACGAAGCTGCTAATTGTTATGGACATACAATCGTTGCGTCAGAATGTTTAGAAAAATTAGGAATTGAACATTTCATTAGTTATGCAAATCAACACACGTTCATCACGCTATTTGATCGTAGTAGTGATAGGTCGTTTATAATAGATGTTTTGACAGAGGAGTTGCGCTGTGAAATGACTGACGTCATTGGCTTTGATGGAATAGATCCAGCTGAGCAGTTGTATTATGGTGAACTCAGAGCTAATAGTACTTTATATACAGATTTATTATTGCAGAAATTGCCTTCGTCCGTTAATAGAAGTGATTTTATAGCTCGACGAGAATGGTTGATATTCTCGGATGGTACGAAATATCGAGATGGCTACGGAAGAAATGCACGACTACAGATGCTTACTCTGCCGTCCATTCCAGGTAGATTATTATTGCTAGATGAATATAATGCTCGAATTGATCAATTGAATGGTCGATATAAAGAGGCTGCGGATAAAATAGTAGACTTGTCTGGTATATATTTGGATGTTGATTCTCGGAATGATTTGAAAGAGGCGGGTAAATTATGTAGAGAATTAATAAAACAAGGCAGTGGTGATTTGGCTATTCAAGTAGCGTCCGTGGTAAATGATAGTTTGTTGTCGGGAGATTCTTCAAAGAACAGACTGTTTCTTCCTGATGTTATGCGTAAAGTAGCTAAACATGATAGGGATATTAACTTATTAAATGAGGCAATTAGGTTGTACAAGGAAATTATCAATAGTAAACCTAAGTATGATAGCTTGGCTGTGGGGAAGTTAAGGGCTGCCGAAAAGTTGCTGAGGTCTATGAGGGCTGCTGGTGTGATAGTACGCGATGCTACCTGTGATAAAATTAGTGAATAAATATATAATAAAAGGAGTTTTATAGTTATGAAATCTTCAGAATCAACTAAAGGTTCGAAAGTATCAGCTAAGAAATTAGCTTCGAAGAGCGTAAAAGCCGCGGCGAAAGTTGCCGCTCTTAAGGAGAAGAAAATTGCGGGTACAGTGATAAAAGACACTCACATGGCTGGATTTGTTAATTTTATTCGCGAGCAGGGTGTTGTCGGTATGGCGGTTGGTTTGGCAATCGGTACCGCAGCTGGCGATACGGTTAAAAAGTTGGTGACGGCATTTGTTGACCCGTTAGTGCAGTTGATCGTTGGCTCTCAACAAGGATTGCAATCAGCTTCATTTACGGTTGAAATTGCTGGACGTAAAGGCGAGTTTTTATACGGCGCATTCGTTAGCTCGTTAATTACGTTGATAGCCGTTGCATTTGTTGTATATGCAATCATTCACTTCTTGAAACTCGATAAATTAGATAAGAAAAAAGATTAAAACCTTAACTAATAAGTGTGCCTACTGATTCTCCGCGGGTTGCGCGGAGAATATTTCCGTCTGTCAGCAAATCACAAATTACAACTGGAATATGTTCGTCCATTGCTAATCCAATTGCCGCCTTATCCATAACGGCAATGTTAGGATTTGTTAGGGCTTCTTGGTAAGATAAATGGTCAATTTTTACGGCGTCAGGGAATTTCATAGGATCTTTATCGTAAACTCCGTCGA
>CAUUUJ010000041.1:0-3853 GCA_963548315.1 uncultured Candidatus Saccharibacteria bacterium
TTAAGAAATATAATCTGGAGGAGAAATTTAAAGCTCGTGGGCTGACCTTATATCAGGGGATAACACTAGCGTCGATTATTCAGCGTGAATCGATTGGCTGTGGGTCTGGTGCAGAAACTTGCGAAGATCAGCGTAAGATTGCTAGTGTGTTTTATAATCGCCTGAAAGCCAATATGCCGTTGGGCTCTGATGTAACATATCAATATATAGCTGACAAAACAGGGGTAGAGCGCTCGCCGAACCTTAAATCGCCATATAACACACGCATTCAAAAAGGCTTAACTCCTGGACCAATCGCTTCGCCTAGTTTGAGCGCGTTGAACGCCGCTGCCGACCCGATAAACTCTGATTATCTATATTTCCTGAGTGGCGACGATGATATTACGTATTTTGCGAGAACCAACGAAGAGCACGAGTCTAATGTCAAGGCTCACTGTCAAAAGAAGTGCCAGATTTCTTGACAAAAACGCATTTTATAAAATTTATTGACTTTATTGTCAATGTTGTGTAAAATAGATGTTAGATCATTTGTCTAATTTATCAACAGAGGTGAATTACGATAAATGACCTGCCAAAATTGTCGCTACGGATATAGCAAAACTAATGTAGAATAATAATAATCAATTAGGTCGACAACATATCCTGTTCTATTGCGAGAAGAAAGACAATTTGGTAGAAGTGCTGATGGTAACATCAACGCAAGGAGAACGATTATTCGTAACCATTTTACATCTCTTCGGAGTAAAAAACGTAAACTGCAATCATTTGCAATCTACGGTGGAATATTTTTATTGACTATATCATTTTTGGTCTACGGTAATAGCGGTAGTAATGTATCCGCTGAAAGATCAAAAACTTTGGCATCATCTGAAACTACCGGTGTTTCATCGGTATCTAAGTCTGCTAAGTCTAAAACAGCTTCAGTAGATGAATTAACGGCAGCTAATGCTGTAACTAACTTGGCGGAAACGGCGGAATTGCCTTCGGCTGGTGACTTGCGCGAGTCTGAAACTTCACTAACAATTAAGAAGAACCTTTCTCAGAATGATGCAGAAGTTATAACAAAACCTGACATTGTTAAGCCAGACACTTCGGCGGCGCGTGGTATTTCATCTTACGTGACCAAAGAGGGTGACACAATGGAGTCTATTGCTAAGAAGTTTAAGATTTCATCTCAGACGCTTCGTTGGGCTAATAATACAACTTCAGACGCTGTAGAGCCGAATAAGACTCTAGTTGTGCCTCTTGTTGACGGTGTTGTCTATACTATTAAAGACGGCGATACTGCCCAATCTCTGGCAGAAAAGTATAAGACGAGCGCTGAGCGTGTTGTTCTATATAATGATATCGATGACGGTGCTAAGCTGTCTGCCGGCTCTAGAATTGTGTTGCCTGGAGGCGAACTTCCAGAAAATGAGCGACCTGGTTATGTTGCTCCACGAAGTAGGTCTTATGGTAACCGATATTCTTCTTCGGCATCATCTACTACTACGAGCGCGAGTCGAAGCTGGTTGACTGCTTCTGTCGGCAACCGCTATGCGGCAGGTAACTGTACATGGTATGCATACGAGCGTCGTTTGCAGCTTGGTCGTCCGATTGGTAGCTTCTGGGGTAATGCTAATACTTGGGCGACAAGTGCTCGTGCCGCTGGATTCGTAGTTAATAATACGCCAGCACCTGGTGCGATATTCCAGACTACTGCCGGATATTATGGTCACGTTGGTATTGTTGAGCGAGTTGAAAACGGTGTGGTTTACGTTAGTGACATGAACTACGCAGGTTATGGAATCATTACTCACCGCACACTCAACGGTGCGGGCGGTTATCTATATATCCACTAGAACTAGTTAATATTAGCACCTCCGCTATCTCTCGGGGGTGCTTTTTGGTATACTAAAGATATGTTTGTAGATATTGCAAAAGTTTTAGTGCGCGCCGGTAGGGGCGGCAATGGTGTAGTCAGTTTTCGTCATGAGAAATATGTTGATAAGGGTGGTCCTGATGGCGGTGATGGCGGTCGTGGCGGTGATATTGTTTTTTTGGCGACGAAAGATCTTAACACGCTTTTAAATTTTAGATATAAGCCAGAACTTAAAGCCGAAAAGGGTGGTGATGGCGGAAAACGTAATAAACGAGGAAAAAGTGGTGCGCCGCTAATCGTTAAGGTGCCGATGGGCACCCTGGTGAAGCGCGATGGTATGATAATCGCGGATTTGACCGAAGATCAGCAGCAGGCGGTGGTGGCTCGCGGTGGAGACGGTGGATTTGGAAATGCTCACTTCACGTCCAGTACGCGCCAAACACCTAAAATTGCTGAACTTGGTGAGGCTGGCGAGGAATTTGAGGCAGAGTTGGAATTGAAATTATTGGCTGATGTTGGTTTGGTTGGCTTTCCGAACGCTGGTAAGTCGACGTTCCTAAGTGTGGTTTCTAATGCGCGCCCAGAGATTGCTAATTATGAATTTACGACTTTGACGCCGAATCTGGGAGTGGCTGATGTTGATGATGGGTCGATTTTGATCGCTGATATTCCGGGGTTGATCGAGGGTGCGTCAGAAGGTAAAGGTTTGGGTGATCAGTTTTTGCGTCATGTCGAGCGAACGGCCGTGCTGCTTCATATGATTGATGTGTATAGTGACGACCCGGCAGAGAAATATCAGGCAATTCGTCGCGAGCTGGAAAAATATTCTGAATCATTAGCGGAGCGTCCAGAGATAATAGCACTGACCAAATGCGAAGGTTTGGATGATGAAATTATTGCTATGCAGTCGACTGCCCTTCAAAAAGTAGCTAATGGCGCGCCGGTCGTAGCGATTTCTTCCCAGACACACGACGGAGTGACTGAGCTTCTACGAATGTTGCGTGATGAAGTTACTAAATATCGAGAGCGTGAAGCTGAGATTGTTGATGAAAAAGAGGAAGATCTGCCGACAATTTCGTTGGACGATCAGGTCATTTCTGATGCTTGGTCCGTAAGACGTGTTTCTGACGCTGAATCTAATGAGACTGACGATGAAGATGAGAAGATTGAGTTTATTGTTACGGGCGCTAAGATTGAAAAATTTGCTCGTCGGACTAACTTTGATCAGTTTGAATCTGTTAATCGCTTGCGAGATATTATGCGAAAAATGGGAATTACTCACGAATTGTTGCGTCAGGGGGCGATTGGCGAAAGTCTGATTCAGATTGGCGAATCTATGCCGTTTACATTGGTTGAGCAATAGATTCTGCTGGTGTAAATTAGCGTGAGCTTGATGGTATAATATAAATATGGCGCAAACATTTTTCTTCTACGATCTTGAAACTAGTGGTCTTAATTCCAGGCAAGATCGAATTATGCAATTTGCCGGTCAGCGAACCGATATGGATTTACAGCTGATTGGTGAACCGTATAATATTCTCGTGACGCTAAATGACGATACGCTGCCGAGTCCTGATGCGTTGATGGTGACGGGCATAACGCCGCAAAAAACTGTCGAAGAGGGTTATACTGAGGCTCAATTTGCGCGTATGCTCAGTGAGGAAATATTTACGCCTGATACTATTGCTGTTGGATTCAATAACATCCGTTTTGACGACGAGTTTATTCGTCATTTGTTTTGGCGAAATTTTTATGATCCATACGAATGGACTTGGAAAGACGGTCGATCCAGATGGGATTTGTTGGATGTGGTGCGCTTAACCAGGGCGCTTCGACCTGAAGGAATTGAGTGGCCAGTTGACGATAAAGGTGAGCCGAGTAACCGCTTGGAGCTCATCACGAAAGCCAATGGAATAGAGCATGAAAATGCGCATGATGCGCTAGCGGACGTGACCGCGTTGATTGCTGTGACTAAATTGATTAAGCAGAATC